>CAZOTM010000210.1:0-4167 GCA_964582675.1 uncultured Clostridiaceae bacterium | reverse complement strand
GGGCACGGTCAATGCACCAGTGGTAGCGCCTGAGGCATCAAAGGCGATGGCTAAAAATTCCGGGGATGAACGGAGGGACAATAGGAGGATCCCGCCGTAAAACAGGAGGAGCAGCTTATTTAAAGGGAATTTGTAGACGATGCGCAGGAGGCCGATGACTAAAAATAAGGCAATGCCCAGGGATACGACGATGACGATGGAGCTTTTGGCAATCACCCCGGCAGTGACGGCGTCCACCTGTCCAGCCATGATATGGAGATCCGGTTCCGCGATGGAAACAATAAATCCCAAGAGCAAACCGGCCACGGCGATGATATAGTTTTTGTTGGATTTGGCCAGGCTTTTTCCCATGATTTCCCCAATGGGCTTGACACCCAGCTCAACCCCCGTCAGGAAAACCGTCAAGCCCAGGATGATGAGCACCGCCCCCAATAAAAACCTTATGATCACCGGGGACGCCATGGGCGTCAGGGTAAAATGCAGGACCAACCCAATGACTGTGATCGGCAGGACGGACAAAAAGACTTCTTTCAGCAGATCGGTGTTTACTCTCAAGCAGATCCCTCCCGAACGATTTTCAATATTTTACCAATTTCATACGGAAATACGATAATTTGATGTAGAAATGTCCCGTTTGATTCCATTGTAAAGGTTTCTAGTATTGATTTACAAGCAAAACCCAATTTCCCTGCCTCCCCTTCCAATGGCTGAAAACGTGTTACTATTATTATAGGGACAAAAGCTACTTGATTCTGTCCATTTCCAGTAATATATTTATGGAGTCGGAAGTATTTAACTAGAGGAGAGATCTTATGAAATTAAAGTATACCGGAAAGACAAAGGATGTTTATGAACTGGCAGACGGTAATTATCTTTTAAAGTTCAAGGATGATATGACGGGAGAAAACGGAGTGTTCGATCCGGGCTCAAACGCTGTGGGACTAACCATGGAGGGTGCCGGCAAAGCGGGCATCCAGCTGACCAGGTTTTTCTTTGAAAAGATCAATCAGGCCGGGATTCCGACCCATTTTATCGCCGCTGATCCCGACAATTTAACCATGACCGTTAAAAAAGCCGAACTATTCGGCAACGGACTGGAAGTCATCTGCCGTTACCGGGCTGTGGGCAGCTTCTTCAAACGCTACGGCAATTATGTGGCGGAAGGCGCCCCATTGGATGCCTTTGTGGAAGTCACCTTAAAGGACGACAATCGCAATGACCCCCCCATCACCGAAGATGCCCTGGAACTCCTGGGAATTCTCAGCAAGGCAGAATATTCGGTCCTCAAGGAAATGACGAGAAAAATCGGGGGCATCGTTAAAGCCGAACTGGGGAAAAAAGGTCTGGAATTATACGACATCAAATTTGAATTCGGCCGGGTGGGTGAGGATAAACACATCGCTTTGATCGACGAGATCTCCGGCGGCAATATGCGGGCCTACCAGGGAGCATCCCCGGTGGCACCTCTCGAACTGGAAAAAATCATGCTTTCCTAAAATGAAGCGGTTGTCTTAAGCCTGACAACATCTTCCAAGTGAAAAGGACAAGACCAACCCGGCGGGGTTCCCCCATGATGTAAGCATGGACAGCCCGCCGGGTTTTTGTAGTTCTAAGGGATAGGCGGCCGTTGTGCATTGGGCATTGGACATTGGGAATTGGGAATTGAGTAGTGGGTGGGCTTAATTCCGCCGAATCTGCATTATTATTCACTGACCACCCCATGTCAAACCAGGCCGATGGTTGGTTTTGCCAAAAACCAGCTTCCCCAGGCCGCTCCGGCTGTTGCCATCACTGGGTTTACGGCGAAAGGCTTGCCCGGTTCATGCTTGCCTGGTCTGTCCTGAATGTTGTTGATAATTTTCCGGTTGAGCCAATTTCTGCATATTTATGCGCGAGCGTGAATCATCCGATGGAGATTCACGGGATTAGCATTTTGAAAAAATATTACGGGGAGGAGTCCAAATATAAGCTGTGATTTCCTGACTTACTGTCTATCTGGCAAATATTCAGCCTTCGTGAAATCCTTTGCAAGATGGTTTTTCCAATAAATCAGTCATTATTGTGGTTTTTTCTTGTGCATTATACACTTACCCTGTATAATTATTTATTGAAATCTTTTTTTTGAAATCCCCTGATTTCAACCTTGATTTGAACCTTGATTCAAACTTGATTTCAATTTGATTTCAACTTTGATTGCTGACTTATCATGCAATCTGAAATGATGACTTACCATGCAGGAAGTGGCGGTCTTATGCTGCTCACTGAACGCTGCCCACTGAATTTGCAAACTGAACCAATGACAAGGAGTAAACAAAAATGACAGTAAAAAGTTTAATCGACAAAATGATCCTCCCGGAGGTCTTACAAACCATCCTGGAGAAGGATATAAATGTGACGATTCCGGAAAGCCGCAATGAGCTGCTGGAAAAAGCCATGGGCGGGGATGGCCGCAATCTGTTTGAAGTGGCCTACGATGTACCCGGCAAGGGAACCATCGTCGAGGCTACCGTGGCCAAGTGCAAGAACGGTTTGGTCATCAACTATATGGATACCTACATGCGCCGCCGCGACCCCCACTGCATGGTCATTGCCGATCATGGCAAGTCCGACAAGGAACACTTCCGGAACAAATATGGCAGCGAGTTTGATGAGCTGCGCGGCATGACCTTTGACTGGCTGGGGACTCAGGACCTGATCCTCATGCCGTTTATGGCCGGCGGTGCGGAATTCGGTTACCCTGCCCTCCTGGTCGCCCCTGGCAACGCCGCATTTTTCGCCGCGGCTTTGATGGACCTCCAGGGCTTCATTCCCGGCAGCCAGTTAACCGACGGTTTTAAGCCGAAGGCGGTTATTTACCTTGCCCCCACCTTCCGTCACACCCATTTCAACGAAAAGCAAATGGTTGTCCACAACCGGCTGGAGGATGTTTATGAATTGTTCTCCTATAACCTCTATCCGGGTCCCAGTGCCAAGAAAGGCGTCTACGGGGTTCTCCTGAAGATCGGCGAAGAGGAAGGCTGGGTAACGGTCCATGGTTCCACGGTCCAGGTGGTCACCCCCTACGACAACATTTTCACCATCATGCATGAGGGGGCCAGCGGCAGCGGAAAAAGTGAAATGATCGAGGAGATCCACCGGGAACTGGATGGCCGGATCCTGGTTTCGGAAAACCTGGTAACGGGTGAAAAAAACTACATCGATCTCATCGAGACTTGCGAACTCAAGCCCATCACCGATGATATGGCTTTATGCCATCCCAAGCTGCAAAACGGCAGCAAGCGGCTGGTGGTCAAGGATGCGGAAGCCGGCTGGTTTTTGCGGACGAACCACATCACCAAATACGGCACGGATCCCTATCTGGAAAAACGGAGCATCCATCCCGTGGAGCCTTTGATTTTCTTCAACTATGATGCCGTGCCCGGTTCCACCTGTCTGATCTGGGAGCACATCATGGATGCCCCCGGCAAGCCCTGCCCCAATCCCAGGATGATCCTGCCCCGCTACCTGGTGCCCAATATCATCGATGAATCCGTTGAGGTGGATATGCGCAGCTTCGGTGTCCGCACGCCTCCCTGCACCAAGGAAGACCCCACCTATGGCATCATCGGCTTATTCCATGTCCTGCCGCCGGCTCTGGCCTGGCTGTGGCGTTTAGTATCCCCCAGAGGCCATGACAACCCCAGCATCACCGATACGGAAGGCATGAGCAGCGAAGGTGTCGGCTCCTATTGGCCCTTTGCCACCGGCCGGCGGGTGGATCAGGCCAACCTGTTATTAAAGCAGATCCTCCAAACCACCCATACCCGCTACATCCTCATCCCCAACCAGAACATCGGCGCTTATAAGGTCGGCTTCATGACCCAGTGGATCGCCCGGGAATACCTGGCCCGGCGGAACGGAAAGTTCGGCCGCCACCAGCTCAATGAATCCAGATGCCCGATTTTAGGCTATGCCCTGGCGGACATCAAAGTGGATGGCACCTTCCTGCCCAGGGAGCTCCTGGAGGTCAACCGCCAGCCGGAAGTCGGCAATGAGGGCTATGATGCCGGTGCCAAGATGCTAACTGATTTCTTTAAAAGCGAATTGATGAAGTTCAACTCCCCGGATCTTGATCCCCTAGGCAAGGCCATTATTGACTGCTGTTTAAACGACGGCACCATCGAAGAC
>CAZOTM010000209.1:0-4193 GCA_964582675.1 uncultured Clostridiaceae bacterium | reverse complement strand
CTGAAGGAGGATCTGGTGGTGGTGGTCAAGGGCAGGCTGCAGGTCCGGGAGGATGAAAATACCAAGATCATTGCCGAGGACATCGTCCTCCTGGAAAAAGGCCGGCTCCCGGACTTCCGCGTAAAGGAACCGACCAGGGGCGGCTTTGAGCAAAACGGCAAGGGCTACCGGCCGGCCAACCGGGAGCTGAACGCCCCGGTGGGGAGGAACGATGCCAATCAAGGCGCTCCGCCGCCGGAAAAGCTGTATTTGCGGTTCAAGGACCTGGCGGAAGCCAAGACAATCTTAATGGCCCTGAACGGCTTCCTGACCGAACATTCGGGGAATACCCCAGTCTATGTCTTCACCGCCGACAACCGGCAGACCTTTCTCCTGCCGGAGGGGAAGTGGTTATCCAATGACAGCAGCTTCATCGCCCTCCTGGCTTCCAAACTGGGCAAAGACAACGTGGTGGTTGCCAATGGCCGCAAATAAAGCGGGCAGCAGCGTGGAGCGGCAGGGTTGAGAAATCAGCCGGTACCCTGACAGACCATTCATCGGTAAGTTCATTGAACCATAGATAGATACATAAAATAAGAGCTCAGGGTCCGGAGATACCTCCGGACCCTGAGCCATTGAAACAGACAGGTTGATCAGGTAGTAAGGGTTATGGATACCTCCGCAGGGAGGGGACTTAAGACTAAATACAACCAAACAGGTCAAGGCTTTGGGGGTATGAGTTGCAATGGGGGACAAGATGGAAAAATGACAGCCAAGGAGACAATGGGTCCCAAGCTGGAAAAATGAACCGCAGAATCATTGCGGAAAAAATCTGAGATTGCAGTTTCAAAGGTTAATCAGGGGACTGATCAGCAAGTTGGGCTGCAAATAGCAACGGAATCGGCAGATGATAAGGTTTTAGAGTGAAATTGGTTAAAAGCTTAGAACTATGCAAAAGCTTAGTGGGGCAGGTAAAATAAAACGGGTGAAGTCTGTAAAAAGTTTACAGGTTGTGCCTTGAGCAGGCATGGTAATAAATATACAATGAGAGTGGACTGGTGTGGTTTTTAACCAGTTCTGAATAATGGGTTTTCAATCGGCCGGCTGTTGTTAAGTTTAATTGTTAGTTTGGAGGAAATAGATGAGAAAAATCGCGGTGCTGACATCGGGGGGAGATGCCCCCGGAATGAACGCGGCCATCCGGGCGGTGGTCAGAACAGCCATCCATAACGGCATTGAGGTCATGGGGGTGGAAAAGGGTTATTTCGGCCTGGTTAACGGCTTGCTGTTCCCCATGGATAAAAAGAGCGTTTCGGATATCCTGCACACCGGGGGAACCATGCTGAAGACAGCCCGACTGGATTCCTTCAGGGATCCGGAGGTCCAGAAAAAAGCCGCCCAGGTCCTTAAAATCTATGGGGTCGAAGGCTTGGTGGTCATCGGCGGGGATGGTTCCTTCACCGGACTGTCCAAGCTGACGGAGCACGGGGTGGTAACCATCGGGATTCCCGGCACCATCGACAATGATCTGGCCTACACGGATTTGACCCTGGGGTTTGACACGGCAGTGGATACGGTGGTGGACGCCATCAGCAAACTGAAGGATACTTCGGCGTCCAACGACCGGGTATCCATCGTTGAAGTCATGGGCAGGCACTGCGGCGATATCGCCCTTTATGCCGGCATCGCCGGCGGTGCGGAGATCATCGTGGTCCCGGAAAAGCCCTACTCCGTGGACCAGGTAGCCAAAATAATCCTGGAAGGCAAAACCAGGGATAAGCACCATTTCCTGATCACCCTGGCAGAAGGTGTCGGCGGGGCAGCGGAAATGGGCCGGGAGATCAATGAAGTCACCGGACTGGAAACCCGGATCACCGTGTTGGGACACATCCAAAGAGGCGGGTCCCCCTCATCCTCCGACCGGATCCTGGCTGCCAGATTCGGCAACCGGGCGGTGGAGCTCTTAATGGCGGGTAAAACCAACCGGGTAGTCGGTATCCGGAAAAACGAAATCATTGACATGGATATCCATGAAGCCCTGGCAATGAAGAAAGTGTTTGATGAGAAATTGTTGGAGATCGGGGCGGAAATATCATAAAAACCGGAGGGGTTAAGATGTTTAGAAAAACCAAGATAGTGTGTACCATTGGTCCTGCTTCCGACACGGAAGAGACCATTAAAAAGCTGTTTGAAGCCGGCATGAATGCTTCCCGGCATAATTTTTCCCATGGCACCCATGAGACCCACAAGGTCGCCATGGACAAGGTCAAAAAAGTCGCTGCCCAGATGGGCGTGAACTATGCCATCATCCTGGATACCAAGGGGCCGGAGATCCGGACGGGGAACTTTAAGGGCGGCAAAGTGACGTTGACGGAGGGCTCTGTGGTCACTGTGGTGGGGGGCGAGGAATTCCTGGGGGACGAAACCCGGTTTGCAGTAACCTACAAAGACCTGGCTGAAGTGCTAAAGGTCGGCAACCACATCCTGTTAAACGACGGCTTGGTTGACCTGGAGGTCATTGCCATTGAGGGGAAAGATGTCAAGACCGTTGTAAAAAACACCGGGGAGATCGGCGACCACAAGAGCTCCAACCTTCCGGGGGTAAAAACCAATCTGCCTTCCCTCACCGAGAAGGATGCGTCGGATTTACAATTCGCCGTGGACAATGATGTGGATATTGTTGCCGCGTCCTTTATCCGCAAAGCCGAGGACGTTTTAAACATCCGCAAAGTCCTCCATGAAGCCGGCGGGTCGAAAATCCACGTTTACTCCAAGATTGAGAATCAGGAGGGTGTGGATAATGTGGAAGAGATCATCAAGTACTCTGACGGGATCATGGTGGCCAGGGGAGATTTGGGGGTGGAGATCCCCATCGAACGGGTCCCGGTGGTCCAAAAGCGGATCATCGATCTGTGCAACAAGGCGGGGAAACCGGTCATAACAGCCACCCAGATGCTGGATTCCATGGTCAGGAACCCCAGGCCCACCAGAGCGGAGGTATCGGATGTAGCCAACGCCATCATGGATGGGTCGGATGCGGTCATGCTTTCGGGGGAGACTGCTTCGGGCAAATATCCCGTGGAAACGGTCAAAACCATGGCCCATATTGCCATGGAGACCGAGCAGGGCATTGATTATCAAAAGCTGCTGCGGGAAAAACTGGAGAACCAGACGACCACTGTCCAATCGGCAATTTCGGCGGCGGTTACGCTGACCGCCAACAAGCTCAATGCCAAGGCGATCATTGCCGGTACCCAGAGCGGTTCCACGGCAAGGAATATCGCCAAATTCAAGCCGCAGGCAACCATCATCGCCGTCACTCCGGATAAGTTCGTTGCCAGAAAGCTGGCTTTGAACTGGGGCGTTTATCCCATCGTCTCCGAAGGCTATAATACAACGGATGAACTGATCAGTAAGACCGCCCAGGCAGCCAAGGATAAAGGCTATGTGGAGGATGGGGATATCGCAGTAATATCCGCCGGCATCCCGATCCATTACTCCGGCTCCACCAATATGATGAAGATCCAGGTAATCGGCGATGCCATTCTGGAAGGCTCCTCAGCTGAGCAAACCACCCAGGTCGTATCCGGTGTGGCCATCGTTGCCAAGTCCCTGCAGGATGCGGTGAACCGCGTCGATGTGGGCGCCATTCTCATAGTGGAGAGCCTGACCAATGACTATATGCCGCTGTTGTCCGAAGTCGGCGGCATCGTCGTGGAGAGCGGCAACGTGGCTACAGAAATATCCATCGAGGCCATGAAGCGGGAGATTCCGGTGGTTTATGGAGCGAAGGGCGCCGCCAAAAAGCTCGTCGACGGAACCATGATCACCCTGGATGGCAAGCGGGCCATCGTTCTGTCCGGCCAAACCGGGCTGACCAAGCCATGGGCCAACTTTTTCCGGAAGTTTAATTCATAAAAAATTAACATTTGCGACCGATGTTTAAAAAGCATTGGTGCAGGCCGATAATTCGGAATTCAAAGGAATGTTCATTAAAATATAACAATAAGTTTACAAAAAATTTACACAAAGAAAAGCCCTGAAATGATAATCTAAGGGTGCGATTACGAATCAACGGCAACTGATTCTATTCACCCGTAGAGCATCTTTTTAGGTGCTTTTTTTTTATTTTTTGTGGAGGACCATGGGTCATTACCTGGGCTCCAACCTGGTAATATGAAAAACCGGGCAATCATCTTATAATACGAGTAATA
>CAZOTM010000208.1:0-4199 GCA_964582675.1 uncultured Clostridiaceae bacterium | reverse complement strand
AAAATCACACCGCTGCCGGCTCATCCCTAAACCGCCGTTGCATTGTATCAAATCAGAAAATTATTGCGTATAACCTGAATAATTTAAAAAGATTCTACCAGTAAACCAACTACTCTGTCAATAATTCGCCGATTTATTTGAAAATTTTTCTGATCTAAAAATGTTAGCTCTAAAAATTTTATGGTTTGAAATTCCCTTTGAAATTTCCTGCTAATAAAAACGGAGTCTCCCCGGATCCACTGGAAGGATCCCTTCCGGTGTCTGACCCTTCGACCATTGTCCCCACTCCATGGACGATACCCTTCCCATGGGATTGGTCAGCCAACGGGAAGGAAGCCTGGCTATGGGAAAGCCAAGTTATGACGATGAGCATCTAAAATGAATCCGAAAGGGTATCCCGACGAATTTACCATGGCCGCAGTCAGCCTCTTTCGGAAGTTAAAATCTGTCTGAATCAATCAGATATGGTTTGATTCCGTTTGATTCAGTCTGGAGATTCGGGACTTATAGGGCCGCCTTGTCATCCATCCTGGAGATTTAAGCCGCAGTAGAGGTCAGTCTTTCTCCGTCGTCCAGACGGCGCAGCAGCGGTGCAGCAAGGTATTACGATGGGGGCAGGCTGATCCATCTTTTAGCAGGATCCTTATGCGGCAGAATCAGGATCCTTGTGCGGCAGAATCAGGATCCCTGGCGGATCATTGGGGGATCCGACGGCAAACGAAGCCGGGGCGGGAAGAAAAACAAAGGTTTCATAGGAAGTTCCAAAACGCCTTACCGAAGGGCATCCTTCATGGTCTTAACATAGTCTGCGATATGGGGAACACAGTCCCGACCATAAAGGGCACAGAGTTTCACAATGGCTGAGCCGACGATCACCCCGTCGGCATGCCCGGCAATTTGATGGGCCTGCTCCGGCGTGGATATACCAAACCCCACGGCACAGGGAATATCTTTAGCTGATTTTACCAATTTCACCATACTGGCAATATCGGTGGTGATTTCGCTTCGCGCACCGGTCACCCCCAGTGAGGATACGATGTATACAAAACCGGCAGCGTCTTTGGCGATCCTGGCGATCCTGTCCCCGGAAGTGGGCGCGATCAGTGAAATCAGGTCGATCCCATACTTTTCACAGGTTTCACTGAATTCACCTTTTTCCTCATAGGGAATATCCGGCAGAATCAATCCGTCCATGCCGATTTCCCGGCAGGTGCTTATAAACCGTTCCGAACCATAAGAAAATACCACATTCGCATAGGTCATAAACACCATTGGCACCCTGACAGTTTTTCTCAGCTTCCGAACCAGGGCGAAGATCTTATCCGTGGTTACGCCGCCTGCCAGGGCCCGGATATTTGCCCCCTGGATCGCCGGACCTTCCGCTGTGGGATCGGAAAATGGTATGCCCAGTTCAATCAAGTCCGCCCCGGCCCTTTCCATGGCGTAAACGATCTGTTCGGTGATCTCCAGGGATGGGTCTCCGCAGGTAACAAAGGGGATAAAGGCTTTCCCATGCTCAAACGCCTGATGGATGTTACTCATACAGTTCCTCTCCTTTATAGCGGGCAATTGCCGCGCAGTCTTTATCGCCCCGGCCGGACAGGTTGATGACCATGATCTCGTCTTTTTCCATTTGCGGCGCCAGCTTCATGGCATGGGCCACGGCATGGGCACTTTCAATGGCGGGTATTATTCCTTCCATCCGGGACAGGTATTCAAAAGCGGCGATGGCTTCATCATCGGTCACCGGGACATATTCAGCCCGGCCGATGTCATGGAGATGGGCATGCTCCGGTCCGATCCCCGGGTAGTCCAGACCGGCGGAGATGGAGTAAACCGGTGCGATTTGTCCATACTCATCCTGGCAGAAGTAGGACTTCATGCCATGGAAAATCCCCACCTTGCCGGTACTGATCGTTGCCGCGGTCTCAAACGTATCGATGCCCCGCCCGGCGGCTTCACAGCCGATCAAACGAACCGTCCGGTCAGGAATGAACTCATAAAACGCTCCGATTGCATTGGAGCCGCCGCCAACACAGGCGATGACCACATCCGGCAGACGGCCTTCCCGCACCAGGACCTCCGCTTTGATCTCGCGGCCGATGACGGCCTGGAAATCCCTGACGATTTCCGGGAAGGGATAGGGACCCATTACCGAACCCAGCACATAGTGAGTATCATCGATCCGGGAAGTCCATTCGCGAAAGGTTTCCGATACCGCATCCTTAAGGGTGGCTGTGCCGGATTCCACCGGATGGACCTTCGCCCCCAGAAGCCTCATCCGGTAGACATTCAAAGCCTGGCGCTCAATGTCTTCCTTGCCCATATAGATCTCACAAGCCATGCCCATCACCGCCGCCACGGTGGCCGTTGCCACACCATGCTGGCCGGCCCCGGTCTCAGCGATCACCCTGGTTTTCCCCATTCGTTTCGCCAGGAGCATCTGCCCAATCACATTGTTGATCTTATGGGAACCGGTATGATTGAGATCCTCCCGCTTCAGATAAATTCTCCCGCCGCCCAGATCCTTGGTCATCCGCTCGGCATAGTATAACCGGCTGGGCCGGCCGGCATATTCGTTGAGCATTTCCGTCAGCTCCCGATGAAACGCCGGATCTGCCTTACAGCGGTTATAGGCTGCTTCCAATTCCAACAACGCATTCATCAGTGTCTCCGGTATATATTGTCCACCATAAACGCCAAAACGTCCTTTTGCCATCTTACTCTCCTTTCGTCATTTTGAAAAATCCGTTGACCGTTCTCATGATATCCCTGATTTTGTCTTTATCCTTCACTCCGGCGGTCACTTCAACCCCAGTCATGATATCGATATATTCGGCACCTGTTTGAATTAAGATGTCCCTCAGATTATCCGGATTGATGCCGCCAGCCAAAATTACCGGTTTCGCTGCCAGCTGCCGGATCTTTTTAAATCCTTCAATATCCACCTTCATTCCTGTGGCTGCGGCGTTGGATGCCTCTCGCTGGTCCAGGAGGAGGGCCATAACCTTCGTCTGGCAAAGCTTCTTAATGATCTGTTTCATCTCCGTGGTCCCAAATTGACGGATCTGCTCCGATGCCGAAAAAGGCACCGTTTTGATTGTCGCAATCCCCGCCTCCCCCAGACGATCGGCGATGATTGTCGTGTCCTCCAGTGTTTCATGGTAGTGGAGCTGGACAATATCCGGCTTTAATTCATAGGCCAAGCGGATAATATCATCCGGTTGTCCGCCGGTCACGAGACAGGTTTTATAGGGGGGCGGCACCAGTTGGAACAATTCCCTGGCCTGTTCTTGGTTAAGATTCCAGGGGACCTCCAGTGGGTATTCGGTGACGAAGCCCAGGATCTCAACTCCCGCTTCCAAGCATACCCTGACATCTTCCGGCCTTTGCAAGCCGCAGATCTTAACGCTTATGGGAGCACACAGCATTTTATAGACCACTGCCGGATCTTCTGCCTGCCATATGGCGGTCCCCACCAGGACGAAATCCGCACCGTACTTGATGGCACTTCTTACCTGCGCCGGATCCCGAATGGAGCTTTCGCTGATCAAGAGGGCATCTTTAGGGGCGTAGGCGGCCATTTCCCTGGTCGTTGCGACAGTCCCGTCATCCCGCTCCAGTTCCAAAATATTCCGGTTATTGATCCCGATCAATTTTGCGCCAAGCGCTGCGGCAAACCTGAGTTCTTCCCGGGTATGCACCTCCACCAATGGCTCCAATCCGATTGATAAGGCCTCATGGTAAAGACCCCGCAATTCGTCTGGTTCCAGGCAGGATGAGATCAACAATATGGCCGACGCTCCCATTGCTTTGGTTTGGAGCAGGTCGTCTTTCGTATGGATAAAGTCTTTGCGGAGGATCGGCACCCCCGTTGCTTCGGCAATGCTTTGCAAAAGTTCCGGGGAGCCTTTGAATTGGTCCGGTTCGGTCACCACCGAAAGGACCGGGGCGCCTGCCTGCACCAGCGCAATCGCCACCTCCACCGGATTTCTCCCCCGCAGTAAATCCCCTTCTTTGGGGGAAAAGCATTTGATATCCGGGATAACCAGACAGTGTCCATTATCCAATTCCTGTTTCAATCGATCCGTAAATTTCATAGGCACCTCAGTTGTTGATCCATTATTGAATCAGATTATTGATCCACATTATTGGTTCACATTATTGGACCACTGAAAATTGATTGGATCTTTCAATTA
>CAZOTM010000207.1:0-4201 GCA_964582675.1 uncultured Clostridiaceae bacterium | reverse complement strand
GTAGACTATAAGGAGACTTTAAAGAATGATGATGGCGAGTTGGTTATGGAAAAAGGGCAGACTCAGGTGATCCCGTGGTTTTTGCTGACAGAAGAAATAACAATTTTAAGGTTTTGGAGAAATGAAATGAGGAAATGTATTCGCTGTGATCGTGACATGCTTGAAGATTATGATGTTAAGGTGGAAGGCGGAGCTTACGGGTTAAAGATTAAAAAACCAGGTAATTTTTTTGGAAGGGTTGGAAAGGTCCATTGTGCTGTATGTTCTGAGTGTGGATACCTTGAGTTCTACTTAGCTGATATTTCAAAATTTCCCGAGGAAGAAAAATAACAAGGAAAAGACCAAGAAAAATAATATCTTCAGCGTTGGCTGTGGATATTCACAAAATCTTTAAGTTCCGCCTCCTATCATGTGGACGGGTCATATGATAGGGACATGATGTGTCCCATTGCTGCAACACAGGACTTTGCTCGCTTTGTGTCCTGTAAATTCTGCATGGCAGGCAGTATTCTAATCTCAGAAAGGAGGGCACCAGACCTATGGACCAGGTGAAAATCGGATGCTTTATCAAAGAACTTCGCAAAGGGAAAAGTCTCACCCAGGAACAATTGGCGGAACGGTTGAATGTTTCCAGGCGAACTGTTTCAAGATGGGAAACCGGCAGTAATGTTCCTGATCTTGATGTCCTGATTGAAATGGCGGACTACTATGATGTGGATCTTCGGGAACTCCTTGATGGAGAAAGGAAAAGCGGGGAAATGAATAAGGAAATCGAAGAAACTCTGCTTAAAGTGGCAGATTACAGCAATGATGAAAAACAGAAGCTGATGAAACGGATGCACTGGCTATTTATTGTCGGATTGATTGGATTCAGTCTGTCTCTGCTCGTTCAGGGAGTGGGCTTGGAAAACACCCCGCCTTATGAAGGAATCTCAGGCTTTAGCCTAGGGGTTGCCTTCGGGATGATGGTACTGGGGGTTGTTTTTACCAGCCAATATGCTGCCAAGCTCAGGGCTTTCAAAATGAGATTGCTGAAGAAACAACAGTTCTGAGAGGGGAGCGGAACGAACAGCTGGGTAATGTTGGGCTGTTTGATTTATCTGACAGCTTCCATCACCAACCGGTTTGTCGGCTCGATGCCTGACAACATTGCGATTCCCATGGATATCCTTGGGATGGTAGGCATCATCCTTGGATTGGTCTTGAGACCACACCGAAGGCGGTCGTAAACTGCATGAATTTATGTTAGTTACATGAACCCCCATATTTGACCAAATCATGGAGATCAGGGTTGGAAGTCAAATGGAATCTGGGAGAAAGATTGTATGAATCCCAAGCTTAGAAACTGAGACCGCTGCCAGGGGTTGATATCACAGGAGGAAAGCAGCATGATATTTGAAACGGAACGATTGATCCTGCGTCCATGGGAAGCAGCGGATGCTGAAGAATTATACAAATATGCAAAAGACCACGCAGTTGGGCCGATTGCGGGTTGGCCAACCCACCGGAGCCTCGCAGACAGCCTGGAAATCATCCGTGGTGTCCTGGCCGCTCCGGAAACCTATGCCGTTGTATTGAAAGAAACGGGCAAGCCGGTAGGCAGCATCGGTCTTAAGCTTAAAGGGGCAACTGACCTGACTGATGAAAATGATGAATGTGAGCTCGGTTACTGGCTGGGCCGCCCCTATTGGGGACTGGGGCTTATCCCGGAGGCGGCAAAGGAACTGATTCGTCATGACTTTGAAGAACTGAATATGAGCAAAATCTGGTGCGCCTATTACGATGGCAATACGAAGTCCAGGCGCGTGCAGGAAAAATGCGGGTTTGTCCACCAGTTCACAACAGACAGGGTTGAGGTTCCCCTCATGGGAGAATACCGCACCGGACATGTGAGCTGTTTGACCAGGGAACAGTGGAAATTTGGGCTGATGGGGCAGGTATTGCCTGAAAATGGACTTCCCGAGGCACTTGACTTGGAATGAAAGGAATTCAGCGCGGCTGTGTATTCAGAGCGGCTGAGGCAGCGGATCATTCCCGAAAGTGATCAATGAATTCAAATCAATCGCAGATGATCTGGGATCCATCAAATGGAGGGGGGGCAAAGGCGCCTTGGCCGCAATGGTTTGATTGGTGGCCGCCCCATGAAAAGGCTAACCCATGAATTAAGTGCACCATGCCAGCCGGTTTGCCCAGTCCTGAGAGACAAGCAGCTTGGGAAGGGCACAGGATAACCGATTGGGTTTATGTGTGAAAGCTTCATGGGCAGGATATAAAACCTTGCCATGGGCGCCGTTTGTATTCGAAAAGCTCAGGCCTGTACGTTTGCGATATGTTTCCAGGCTGCTGACCGGGACCCTATATATTAAAGGCTTAGCATTTGGTAGGATGATATCAGGGGTTTAAGGAAATAAGGTTTTTCGTGGTTTGAGGCAAAAGTAATGTCCGCACTTTGAGCGGTATGATTTAGCACTGCCTATATATCTAAAAATGCCAAAGCTCTCAGCAACCATAATAAACCGTAAAATCGTAAAACCTCATGTCTGAAAACCCCATGTCAGAAAACCGCATTGGCGCAAGACTCGTTGTTTGTGGTAAAATCATCGATTGAAAGTTGCCAGGTTAAAAAATTAACCAATACTATGTTTGCTCCATACCAAAAAATAAAGATCCGGAATTTACTCTGGGAAAGAATTAAAATGACAACAAATGAATTAATTTACACAAAACCACCCTGTGTTTACTATGAACAGTGCGGGGGGTGCCAACTCCAAAACTTGACCAATGATTCACAGAATCAGTTGAAGCAGCGGACTGCCGAAAGATTTCTTGCCAAATTCGGGAAAGTAGACAAGATCCTTGTCATGGATCATCCCTATGCCTATCGAAACAAAATTCAATATTCCTTTGGCTATGGGAAAAAGAAAGAAATCATTGCCGGGATGTATGCCAAGAATTCCCATACCATCATTAATATCGAGGAATGCATCGTCCAGGATCCCATTGCGGATCAGATCATCCAGACCATCAAAAAGATCATGAAAAAATATAAAATGGAGCCTTATGAAGAGGACCGGGAGACGGGCTTTCTTCGCCATGTCCTGATCCGAACCGGGTTTACCACTAAGGAAGTCATGGTGGTCCTGGTGACAGCCCATCCCATCTTTACCGGGAAGAAGAATTTCATTCAGCTTCTGACAAAAGCACACCCGGAGATCACCACCATCGTCATGAACATCAACAATATGGATACTTCCATGATCATGGGAGAAAAGGAGACGACGATCTTTGGAAAAGGCTACATTGAAGATATTCTTGGCGGACTCCGCTTTCGAATATCCTCCAGGTCGTTCTTTCAGATCAATCCCATACAAACAGAAGTCCTTTATGCAAAAGCCCTGGAGATGGCAGACTTTAAAGGGCATGAAAGAATTCTGGATGCCTATTCGGGGATCGGCACCATTTCATTGATCGCTGCTAAAAAAGTAAAACAGGTTATCGGGGTTGAAATCAGCCCCGAAGGGATCAAGGATGCCATTAAGAATCTCCAGACCAACCAAATTGACAATGTTTTTTTCGCAAAGGGTGACGCCGGAGAAGTCATGGCCGAGCTGGCCATGAACAAAGAGAAGATCGATGCGGTTATCATGGACCCGCCAAGATCCGGAAGTGATGAAGCCTTCCTATCCGCCATGTGCAGCCTGAAACCTGAGAAAATCATATATATTTCGTGCAATCCTGAAACCCAGGCAAGAGATTTGGAGTATCTGACCCAAAGGGGATATAAAGTCCAGGCGATTCAACCAGTGGATATGTTTCCTCAAACCAATCACGTTGAGACGGTAGTCTTGATGTCACGCAAAGACAAATAATTGGCCTCAAAAGGCCTGAAATCAGAGGTTTCCAGACTTTCGGTAATCATCATCGATTGCTGGAAACCTTTCTTTTATCTTTCATAAATAGTGTAGGCCTTAAAAGAATTACTAGGTTGGGGCTATAGAACTGTTTTTTGCTCTGCGAGTGTATAGAACTGCTGTTTTTGTATAGGGTTGAGGCTATAGAACTGTTGTTATAATTTGAAGGCGGTAGCCCCATTGTGGAACTACCGCCTCGTTGTTTATATTCCTAAATCTTCACGACCAATATGCTGCTGGAGTATTGTACACATTCGCTTTACCATATAATTAACAGTCGTTTGTGGCTT
>CAZOTM010000206.1:0-4219 GCA_964582675.1 uncultured Clostridiaceae bacterium | reverse complement strand
TGGGAGCCAGCAGCTCCAGGATCCTGTTCCGGCACCTTCTGCCCAACGCCCTCAGTCAGATTATCGTAACCGCCACATTGCTCATTCCATCGGCCATATTTACCGAGTCCTTCTTAAGTTACATCGGTATCGGAATTTCTCCGCCATTTGCATCCCTGGGAACATTGATATCGGAGGCAATGCAGATCTATCAGCAGCAACCCTATCAGTTGATCATTCCAGCACTGGCCATCTCCCTGATCATCTTCGCCTTCAATACCTTGGGCGACGGACTAAGAGATGCCCTTGACCCGAAAATGTCGAGGTAAGGAGAGATATATGGAAAACTTATTGGAAATTAAAGACCTTTATACCAATTTCTATATCCATGCCGGAGTGGTCCAGGCCATCCGGGGGGTGGATATCGAACTGAAAAAAGGTGAAGCCATCGGCATTGTTGGTGAATCAGGCTCCGGCAAATCAGTCACCATGATGTCCCTCATGAAATTACTGGATGAAAACGGTAAAGTGGAGCATGGCACCATCATGTTTGACGGCGAAGACATTACCAATTATTCCTCCAAGGAAATGGAGAAAATCCGGGGAAATGAGATCGGAATGATCTTCCAGGATCCCATGACCTCCCTGAATCCGGTTTACACCATCGAGTACCAGCTCACCGAACCATTGAAGGTCCACCGAAACATGGGCCACGGGGAAGCGGTGAAAAAAGCGGTGGAGATGATGAAGCTGGTCGGGATCCCCAGCCCGGAAAAACGGCTGAAACAGTATCCCCATGAGTTTTCGGGCGGGATGAGGCAGCGGGTCATGATCGCCATGGCCTTGATCTGTGAACCAAAGCTGATCATTGCCGACGAACCCACCACTGCACTGGATGTTACGATCCAGGCCCAGATCCTGGAGCTGATGAAAAAGCTGAAGGAAGAAACGGGAACCTCCATCATTTTGATCACCCACGATCTTGGGGTGGTAGCTGATGTTTGCTCCCGAATCAACGTCATGTATGGCGGAACGCTGGTTGAAAAGGGCTCTACGGATGATATTTTCTACCGAACGAGCCATCCTTATACGGCAGGTCTGCTAAAATCGGTGCCAAACCCAGATAAAGGCGCCAAGGATAGGCTGATACCCATCGAGGGGACCCCGCCGGACCTTATCAAACCGCCCACCGGATGTCCCTTCGCAGCCAGATGCACCTACACCATGAAAGTATGCGTGGAAAAGCGGCCTCCGCTGTTCAAAGTCGGGGAGGACCATGAGGCAGCCTGCTGGCTGAATCACGAGTCGGCTCCGAAAGTTAACCTCAAGGAGGTCAGTCCGGATGAACAATAAAATAAATGATGAACGAATTAAAAATCCTGAATTAAAGACCCATGAAGATGTTATGCTTGAAGTGGTCGACTTGACGAAGTTCTTCCCGGTGAAAAAGGGGATCTTCGCTTCCGGTAACACGGTGGTAAAAGCAGTTGACCATATCAATTTTAAAATCAAAAAAGGCGAGACCCTTGGTCTGGTCGGGGAATCGGGCTGCGGCAAGACGACCACCGGCCGAACCATCATCAAGCTGTATAAACCCACAGCCGGCAAAATCATTTTTGATGGGGAGGATATCACCGACTTCACCGGCCATCAGATGATTGAAGTCCGCCGCAAGATGCAGATGATCTTCCAGGACCCCTATGCCTCGCTGAATCCCCGAATGACCGTAGGTGACATCATCGGCGAGTCCATTGATGTCCACAAACTGATGAAGGGGAGTGCCCGCAAAGAGAGGATCGAGTTCCTTTTAAAGAAAGTCGGCCTTAACAAAGAGCACATCAACCGGTATCCCCATGAATTCTCCGGCGGACAGCGCCAAAGGATCGGAATTGCCAGATCATTGGCAGTGGAACCCAAACTGATCGTTTGCGACGAGCCCATTTCCGCACTGGATGTTTCCATCCAGGCCCAGATCATCAATATGCTGGAAGAACTCCAGGCCGAATTGGGACTGACCTACTTATTCATCGCCCATGACCTGTCCATGGTTAAGCACATTTCCAACAACATCGGCGTCATGTATTTAGGCCAGCTGGTCGAGCTGGGAGAATCCATCGATCTCTATGAGAATCCGCTCCATCCCTACACCAAAGCCCTCTTGTCCTCAGTCCCCATTCCGGATCCGGAAAAGACCAGGACACACCGGCGGATCATCTTGAAGGGCGAAATCCCATCCCCCATCAATCCCCCATCCGGATGCAGATTCCGGACCAGATGTCCCCAGGTAATGGATATTTGCAGCGTCGAGCAACCGATGCTGTTGAATATACAGGGTACAGAACGGCAGGTAGCCTGTCATTTGTACACTGACAAACAAATAAAACCAAACAATATCAAGGAGGAATGAAATGAGAAGTAAACTTCTAAAAAGCACCGTTATGGTATCGATCCTTACCATAACCGCTTCCCTGTTTGCAGGTTGTACACCAACTGCACCAGCAACCACAAGCGCAGGCGGATCACAGCCCGCAGGGTCAGCTCAGGTCGTCAAATACAACCTGGGGGCAGATCCCAAAACACTTGATCCGGCACTGAACACAGCGGTGGAGGGCGGAACGGTTTTAACGAACCTTTTTGAAGGCCTCATGAAGCTGGATGACAAAGACCTGCCGATTCCGGGTATGGCTGCCAGCTACACACTGAGCGATGATCTGACTGTCTACACCTTCAAATTAAGAGATGCCAAATGGTCAGACGGCAAGCCGGTTGTAGCTGAAGACTTCAAATACGCCTGGCTGAGAGCCCTCGATCCCAATACCAAACCAAATGCATCAGAATATGCCTACCAGCTGTTCTATATCAAGAATGGCGAGCAATTCAACGCAGGCACTGCCAAAGCTGAAGATGTAGGAATCAAGGTAATCGATGAGAAAACGATTGAAGTAACCCTCAACGCACCTACCGCCTACTTCCTGTCACTGATGGCCTTCCCAACCTATTTCCCTGTAAGGAAAGACATGGTTGAGAAGGATCCTGACAAGTGGACCACGGATAAAGCGACTTATGTATCCAACGGAGCTTTCAAGTTTGAAAGCTGGGCTCCGGCTTCCAAACTGGTCTTAGTAAAGAATCCGGAATATTATGATGCAGCCAGCGTAAAACTGGACACCATCGATATGTCCCTGGTTGATGACGGACAGACCTATCTGGCGGCTTTCCAAAGAGGCGAGCTGGATATGATCGAATCTCCCCCGCCACAGGATATCCCGGCTCTGTTGGCAGCAGGCACAGCCAAGATTCTGCCTTACCTGGGAACCTATTTCTATGTTATCAACATGCGGCCGGAATTGGAGCAGTCCAATCCTGAAGTCTTCAAGGCACTGAGCAATCCCGACGTTAGAAAAGCGCTTTACTTGGCCATCGATAAGAAAGCCATCGTAGAGAATGTTGCCAAGGGCGGACAGATGCCAGCCTGGTCCTTCGTTCCCATGGGAATCAAGGATGACAAGGGTGAAGATTTTGCAGCTGCCAAGAAGTACTATGACAAGGATTCCGGCGATGCCGCTGAAGCCAAGGCACTTTTAGAAAAAGCCGGCTATCCAAACGGTCAGGGATTCCCGAAACTCACGATCAAGTACAATAACTCCACCGGACATCAGAACATCGCAGTAGCCATTCAGGCAATGTGGGCACAGACTTTGGGCATCCAGGTTGACCTTGGCAATGAAGAATGGGCAGTATTCCAGACTTCAAGAATCAACGGCGACTATCAGATCGCCAGACATGGCTGGATCGCCGACTACAATGATCCAATGACATTCCTTGATATGTGGCTGGCTGGCGAAGGTTCCGGCGTATGGGCAAACAACGATGCCCACTACAACAACCCCGCCTACGACAAACTTGTCAATGATGCCAAGGTAGAGAAGGATGCAGCCAAGAGAACGCAGATGCTCCATGACGCAGAAGCGCTCCTCATGAATGACCTTCCGGTTCTGCCAATCTACTTCTACACCAATATCGTCTGCTATAAGGATTATGTTAAGGATGTCAGAAAGTCGGCACTGGGCTTTGTGTACTTCCATAACGCATATGTCGAGAAGTAATCCAGACATAACCGACTGATTTATGACCTATCAATAAAATGTTGCGATTAAACCAATCGAAATAAAAAGTACGGACCTCCTGGTCCGTGCTTTTTATTTTGAACATAAATAACAAAGAGCATAAATAACAAAGA
>CAZOTM010000205.1:0-4224 GCA_964582675.1 uncultured Clostridiaceae bacterium | reverse complement strand
GATCAACACAAACCCGCCATTGACCCCCATATAGGCGAAGGTCATGAGGGGGTCCGCCGCCACATTGACGCCCACATGCTTCATGGAAGCAAAGGCTCTGGCCCCGGCGATGGAGGCACCAACCGCCGTCTCGAAGGCGACCTTCTCATTGTTGGCCCATTCGGCGACGATATCTCCTGCATACAGGGCCGTGTTTTCCATGATTTCCGTACTTGGTGTCCCCGGATAGGCACAGGCAAATTTAACACCGGCTTCATAGGCCCCTCTGGCTAATGCTTCATTGCCTGTCAATAATTCTTTCATTTTGTCCCCTTTCTTTGCGATAAAAACAATGCGGCATAAAGTGTTGTTATCCTTTTCATCACTTTCATCTTAACAAAAGGAACGCCGCCTTTCAATGAAGGCGTTTTCAAAATGCCCCCCTTGAGGTAACTTTATGATTCAGCATGGCAATCCGAAAAACTACAGGGGAGACCTTCAGAGTTCTCTACATTTTGTTGATATTTTAATACCAACTGACATTTTATGGTAATAAACCAGTTGGTTGAATTTGACTTGGCAGAAAAAAAACCGGATCCTTGGGACGAATCGAACTTTTTAAGGAGTTCCATCGATCCAGGGATCCGGTATTCACTTATTCACTTTGGCGCCCGCTGCCAGCCATAAAAATGGGAACCGGCTTCCAGGCAGGAATAGGTTTCCCGGGCGTGGAGCGCACCGAGCGGTTAAATCACATTCAAGACATCGGCCAATGACAGATCCAGGGCCTCCGGGGAGCGTTCCCCGGTGATGTGGCGGACCACATTCACTGCGATAATCTCCGGGATATCCGGGAAGGTCCAGTGGTCAGTGCCGTAATTGAAGGCCATGATGTTTTTAAACCGCCACAGCCAGGCCATGGATTGGGCCAGGGGCATAAGCCTGGAATCCCTGATGATCAAAGAACCCATGGAGTTGGCACCGGTGGTGGACAAGAGGTAGGGGGCGTATTCAAAAGCCACAAAGGTCAGGGGGTAGACGAGCGCGCTGGCCTCAAACAACACCTTGAAGGCGGTTTCCGTATCCCCCTCATGGATCTTGCCCTCCAGGGCCAAATTGAAGAGGTTCAGGTCGGCCTTGAGGAATCGGGAATTGTTGATGAAGGCTCGATGCATTTTTAAGGATTCAAGGAACAGGTCGGCTCTTAAATCATTGTATTCCTCATCGGTCCAGATCTCCGGGCTGGTGTTGAAGGAGTGGGCGAGGATCTGATGGAGGATCTCATCGTCGGTGAAGCTTTTTCCATAATGCCCCCGGTAGGCGGTGATCTTTTCCAGGGCGTTTTCTGAAGCCGCTTTGCGCAAGGTATAGTCTTCCGTTTGGATGTCCAGTTCATCTTTAATGTTATGGTACTCATTGAGGATCTTGTTCAAATCCCGGTTGGATTCCTCCATGTCTTCCTGGAGGACTTCCCGGGCGGCTTCCATTGCCTGGTGGCGGATGACATCGGGATCTTTTTTGAAGAAAAAGGTCAGGTATTTTTTGAAAAAGCCCAGCTTGGAGGATAGCTCCTTCATTTCTGCCAAATGGGCATCCAATTCCGCTTTCTTCTGGGTCAATTCCGCTTCCTTAAAATCCTTGGAAGCTTCGGTGGATTCCAGGCGGTTTTCCAATTCCTCTTTCCGGTTCCCCGCCGCAGTGACCTTTTCCAAAAGGTCGCCGTAGGAATAGGTCAGGCGGTATTCATTGAGGATCAATTCCCGCTTTTTGATGACTTTATCCAGGGCGGTCCGAAACGACACCCGGGTTTTTTCATAGTCGACAAAGACATCGTTGATTTGGGCTTTCATGCCGATTTCCTTGGCTTTATACCCATCCTGAATGTTCTTCCAAACTTCCCGGTTGGAGGTGAAACTGGCGACGATGGCCGGGTTTCCGTTCACTTCGTAGTAGACCGGGTTCTCCCGGCCGGATAACACCGGGGTGATCAGCCGTTTGAGTTCATTGGCGTTTTTATCCCCATAGCCGGTGAGGATCAGGTTATACAAGGTCAGCTTGTCGTCGGCCTTATAGTAGCTGGTGGAATATTCCGTATTGTGCTTAAAGCGGACCTCCGTGAAGGCTTCATCGGGGTTGCCGTATTTTGACATGACGATGGCCCGTTCCACCACATTGCTGGTCATATATTCCAGGATCAGGGCATTGGCTTCATCGGGGTCACGGATCTGACGAAAGAATTCCAGGCCGGTTTTATGGTCGGAGATCATGGTATTCAAAATCAGCTGCTGTCTTAAGCTGAGCTTTTCGTGGCCGGGCCACATCCCAAGGGAGTTCTTTTCCGGCGAAGTATAGGTTTTAAGTTTTTCAAGGGTCAGATCATCCTTGAAGGGCGAAGCGTTTTTCATGACCCGGCCCATGTTGCGGATCACCAAGTCCATATTTTCCGTGGTTTTCCCGGAAATCAGGATGGCTTCCAGGTCCTTTAAGTAGCCGTCCATGGGATTGGTGGAAATCAAGTCCCGGTCCTTGATCAACGCCTCGAATTCCAGATCGATTTCCCCCAGGTTCAGCTTGTTGATCACATAGTTGAACACTTCCCGAAGCTCCCGGTATTCCAGCTTGCGGTCGAAACGGATGAGAAACTCGTCAAATTCGTCATTGGCTTTGTTGATCAGGTTTAAATCCAGGGAGGTATAGGGATTCTTTTCTTTAATGATTTTGGCTAAGGCAAACACCACCGGGGAAATGTAGAAGCTTTGCCGGATATAATAGCCCCGTTTATCGGTTTTGATCATGGCGATATAGGTAAAGGACTGAGTGCCGGCGGAATAGCTCTCATCAATGGCCTTTTCCAAAACTTCTGTTTCCGCTTTACCGATAAAGATGTTATAGCCTGCCTCTGACTCCCCACCGAAAATACTCTCATATGGCACATAGCGTCTTTCATCATTCACCAAATAATCATTTTTTTCGGTTTCAGGATAATCAGGTTTAAAAAGAATTGTATTATAATAGAACTCCAATAACTTCTTTGCTTCCATTTTCCCCTCCGCCTCACATAAATCTAACGTAATTATACCATTATACCTGTTATTTGTTGAATTGAAATGAATACTTTCCCGCCGCAAGTGAGGATATATCAATGCAGACGGATGGTGGTCCAGTCTCCGGAGGCATGGCGCCTGACAATCAGCAGCCAGCGGATGACCTGATCCACCAATATCCCGATCCAGGCGCCGCTTAAGCCCAAATGATACAGGTTGACCAGGACATAGGCGATGACCACCCGAACGAAGAGTACGCCGACGATGGTGGCAATCAGGGGCCAGACCGTATCCCCCGCCCCCCTTAAGGCGCCGGACAGGATAAACTGGGAAGATTGCAGGGGCTGGACCAAAGCGATGATTTTTAAAACGTTGGCTGCATCCTGGATGATCCTTTGATCGGAAGTATATAGGCCAACGATCTGGGCGCCAAAGAAAAAGAACACGAGGCCCATCAAGGTGGAGATGAGCGAACCGATCCGCTGGGCCGTCTTCGACAGGATCCTGGCCTTGCCCGGGTCGTTTTCCCCCAGGCTTTGCCCCACCAGGGCAGAGGCGGCGATCCCGAAGGCCATTCCCGGATTGAAGGACAGACTTAAAATATTCAGGGCGATGTTATGGGCGGCAAAAACCACCGTCCCCAAGGACGCCACGATCCTGGTGAAGAGAAAGATCCCAAACCTTAAGACCAGCTGCTCCAGGGAGGAAGGCAGACCGATCCGGACTAAGTTCTGGATGGTCCTGCCTTCAAATTTAAACTTCTGGTCCATTTTGAGGACGCTTTTCCCCCGCCCGATATAGCCTGCGATCAACAGCAAGGCAATGACCTGGGACAGGGCGGTGGATATGCCCGCACCGGTGACCCCAAGCCTTGGGAATCCCAGGAGGCCGTAAATTAATACTGCATTGCCGATGACGTTGAGGCCGTTGCAGAAGAGGTTGATCTTCATGGGCACCCGGGTCTCCCCCACCCCGCGGAGCGCCGAAGCAAAACACATGGTCAGACCCTGGAAAAAGAAGCCCAGGTGGACGATCCGGTAATACTCCGCACCGATGGCGATGACATCGGCCTCAGCCCCCAAAAACCCCATGATCTGCGGCGCAAACAACACCGATAGGAGGACCAGGGGGATGATGATAATGAGAAGACTGGCGATGATGACGTGCTTTAGGACATTCCCCAGCCGCTCCGTTTTCCCGG
>CAZOTM010000204.1:0-4252 GCA_964582675.1 uncultured Clostridiaceae bacterium | reverse complement strand
TCCATTGTAGTTATAAAAACTACCCGGGAACTACAGTTAAACGGGAAGAAAGGGGTGTTCCATTGAAAGAAGCTGAAATCACACGGGGGACAGTTGTAGAAATAGCGAAACAATTGGGCTTATATGTAAAATCAATATTTGATGCAGCGATCATTCAACGAGGTGAATTCAAAGTTGCACTGTCCGGGGGATCATCCATGGATCTTTTCGCAAAAGCTCTGTTAGATAAAAACCTGGCGGCTTCCATTGACTGGACGAGATGGCAGGTGTTTTGGGCCGATGAATGGTGGGTGCCTCTGACCAGTCCGGATAGTAATTATTTTCAGGCCAAGACAGTTTTTCTGGACTGCGTAAACATTCCAAGGGGGCAGATCCATCCTTTTGACACGGCCTTAAATCCCCCGGAGTCAGCGTTAGCCTATGAAAATGAGATCAGGCGGGTTTTTAGGACCAGTCCCGACGAATTTCCTGACTTTGATCTCATTATGCTTGGTATTGGAGAAGATGGACATACGGCTTCATTATTTCCCGGTCATGGGATCCTCAATGAAGAGCAGCACATGGTCACTTATGTTATGGATGCGCCGAAACCACCGCCGGTGCGCCTGACCTTTTCACTGGCATTGATCAACCAGGCCCGCCATGTGGCGTTTCTGGCAGCGGGCTCCCCGAAAAAATCCATGGTGGAGACACTTTTAAAAAATGAGCAGCCAAGCGACCTGCCGGCCGGGCTGGTTTCATTAATTAATGGAGAAGTTCAATGGTTTGTGGACAATGCGGCCTGGTGATTCGGGTTTTAAGAAGTATCCTGGCTTGACCGGATCGAGTAAATAATAGAACAGTTCTGCTGGGCAGAGATGATTAAGAGGAGGTTTGAAATGAAAATCGGTTTGATCGGACTAGGGAAAATGGGGTACAATCTGGCATTAAACATGAAGGATCATGGGCATACTGTTATTGCCTACAATCGAAGTCCTGAAAAAATACGCAGCATCGAAGGGGAAGGGATCAAAGGGGTCTATAGCATCGAAGCCCTCTGCCATTCTTTTGCAGATCGGCGGATCATCTGGCTGATGATCCCCCAGGGCGAAGCGGTGGACGATATGATCGGGGAGCTCCTCGAATTTCTGGAACCTGGCGATATACTCATTGATGGCGGAAATTCTTTCTATAAGGATTCCCTGAAACGATTTGATAAACTGAATAATTTAGGGATCCACTACGTGGATGCCGGGACCAGCGGGGGAGTTGAGGGGGCTCGATGGGGCGCCTGCATCATGGTAGGCGGCGACCCGCAAGTCATCGCGGTGCTGGAGCCTCTGTTTAAAGATATAACCGTTGAAAACGGGTTCGCTTATATCGGTGGATCAGGCAGCGGCCACTATGTAAAAATGGTCCATAATGCCATTGAGTACGGGATGATGCAGGCGATCGGCGAGGGTTTTGAATTACTGGATTCATCTCCCTATGAGATCAAGTTTGATGAGGTGGCAAAAGTTTGGAGTAATGGTTCCATCATCGAGGGCTTACTGATGCGCAGCATCCTGAGCGCCTTTATAAAAAGCGGGAACCTGGAGGAGATTGAAGGCCGGGTCGATGCTTCCGGCGAAGGCCAGTGGGCTGTGGAGGAAGCCCTGCGGCTGAAGGTTTCCATGCCCGTCATTGCCGGTGCCTTGTTTGCCAGGTATAAGTCAACCGACTCCGAAAAATTCTCCGAGCGGGTCGTAGCCGCCATGAGGCAGGAATTTGGCGGCCATGCGACTTACAAAAAAAGGTGACCTGATGGAGACTAATTTGTTTGTCATATTCGGGGCAACGGGGAACTTAACCTACAAAAAGCTCCTGCCGGCCCTGTATCAGCTCATCAAACAAAAAACCTGGCCGGGGGATACTAAAATCGTCTGCATCGGCAGAAAAAGCTTTTCGACTGAATCATACATTGAAGATGCCAGGGCGAAAGTAGCCGAGGACATTGACTGGGATTCGTTTCAGCGGCATTTATTTTATTACCGGATGGATATTGGCCTAATGGCGGAATACAGCGAATTAAAAGCCTTCATTGATAATAACTGTCAAATCCAGGATGGCAACACAATCTTCTATCTGGCGGTGGCATCGGAATTTCTGCCCACCATCGCCCGGGGGATCAGCCAGAGCAGATTGGCGGAGATGGGCGACCCACATGTCAGGGTCGTCTTTGAAAAGCCATTTGGGGAAGATCTGGCGACCGCAAAAAAGTATAATCAAATCCTTCAGCAATTCTTTATCGAAAGCCAAATTTACCGCATCGACCACTATTTGGGGAAAGAAATGGTTCAAAATATTTTGGTGGTCCGTTTCGCCAACAAAATTTTTGAGGACGTCTGGAGCAACCAGGGGATCAAAAGCATCACGATCATTGCCAAGGAAACGGAGGGGATCATGGGCCGCGGCGGCTACTATGATAAAGCCGGAGCCCTGCGGGATATGGTGCAAAGCCATCTGATGCAAATGGTCAGCCTCGTCGCCATGGAACCGCCGGACAGCTTTGAAACCGACGATATCCGCCTAAAAAAGGTCCAGGTGATGCAGAACCTCAAAATGGATTTCAATCCCAACAATCTCCTGGTAGGACAGTATAAAGGCTACAAAAGCGAATTCAATGTGGATCCGGATTCCAATACCGAGACGTTTGTTTTCCTAAAGACAGAAATTGATACCCAGCGATGGAAGGGAGTACCCGTCTATCTGTTGACCGGCAAACACCTGGATGAGAAAAAGTCGGAGATCATCATCGAGTTTCTGGAGAACAGCCACGCCCGAAAGCAATGGCCGGAGGAGGACATCCCCGCCAATCGGCTGATTATAAGAGTCGACCCGGAGGATGGCATCACATTTCAGCTCAACGCCAAATATCCGGGATTGACCCTTGATGTCCGGCCCATCATCCTGGATTATTGCCATGAATGCCAGGCCATGGGGAATCTGCCCGAAGCCTACGAAAAACTGCTGCTGGACATTGCCAACGGTGATTCGACCCTATTCCCGAGATGGGATGAAATTGAACAATCCTGGGAATTTATCGACCGTGTCCAGACATATTTGAAGGGTATCGTCCCCGTGGAATACGGCAACTTTTCTGAACTGGACCAGATCATCCAACGCATGAATATTGAGGAAGGCCAAGGCAGCATTTATTAAAGTTTATTCCGAGGTGAGTATTCCACGAGGTGAGTATTCAATTTTATAAGTGCATCCTTTCCAATGATTCAGAGCACTCTATCCGGAAAATGAGAGCACCCTTTCCGGACAGAGTGCTGTTGTCGTAGTTGTGAATTTTGTCAGAGAATGTGCTTATTAACAGTGTTTTTCATGCATTCCGACATAGAGACGTTTGTTACATTCATAACCAAGTGGAATTTATCGGATTTTGATAGAAGATAGAAGAACGTAAAACGTAGTCATATCATTGTTTACAACGATTCAGAAGTCCTAAAAAGTCCCGAAACCCTTGGGTTCGAATGCTTGCCGGATACCCCCGATTTTGGGCAATAAAGAGCACTTTATTGGAAAAAAGAGAGAACTAGGAGAGAACTGAAACACTTGGAGCATAAGGCGCTCCGGTTTTATGATAATTCTCAGGAGAGAACTGAGACCCATTATTTATCGTTTTTCAATAAAAATCATGGTTCACCTGCCGTTGACAGTCAAAAAAGGAAGGGTGAAATCCATGAAGAAAAAGAGCAAATATCAACTTCTCTATAAGCTGTATCCGCCCGTTATAACCAAGGATCAGTTTTACAGAATCTGCAATATCAGCAAGAAAATCGCTGCCCATTTGTTGGACAACGGATTGGTCCCCTGCGAGAACAGCGGCAAGAAAACAAGGAAATACAAAATCAAGTTTGAGGACGTCATCGAGTATTTGGAATCAAGAGAAAAAGATCCCGGACGATATGCTGCCACATCGGGATGGTACAAGACCTATCGTAATCCTGACGAGAACCTCTTAATGATGACTCCAGCGAATATCCGAAAAATCAGTGCTCATTATCTAAAGAAGCTATCCAAGTATCCAGATGTTCTTAGTGTCAATCAGTTGTCCAGCCTTACCGGGTATTCAACCACCACCGTACTGAAATGGATCAGTAAGGGGTCTATTAATTACTTGGATATGGGAAATCGCTACTTAGTACCTAAGGAGTGGTTGCTCGACTTCCTGTCTGGTCCCGAATTCATGAAGGATCGCATTCCGTCTAAATATGGAGAAGAA
>CAZOTM010000203.1:0-4268 GCA_964582675.1 uncultured Clostridiaceae bacterium | reverse complement strand
CCGGCGCCAACGATACTGCCATCGCCAATCACA
The DNA here is from genome assembly GCA_964582675.1 of uncultured Clostridiaceae bacterium. Lineage (GTDB taxonomy): Bacteria > Bacillota > Clostridia > Clostridiales > Clostridiaceae > JG1575. Next base: position 4,235 of record CAZOTM010000203.1, on the reverse strand, counting down.
CAGTGGTCCATCAAAATGCTGCCCATGCCTATGAGCACACCAGATCCAATGGTACAGCCGTGGAGGATACAGCCATGGCCGATGACCGAATCATCGCCGATCACTACTTCCGCATCCTCCGAAACATGGACCACGCAAAGATCCTGGATATTCGTGCGGCTGCCGATGGAGATGCTTGCCTTATCTCCGCGCAGCACCGCATTATGCCAAACACTGGCGTCTTCGCCAAAGGTCACCTTGCCGGATATCAATACTCCCGGGGCTATATAATACATACTCTCACCCTCCTGTAGTTTAATTATAGCGGAAGCGCTTTGAGGGTCAACCAGTCGTTTTCGCCTGCCGGCTCGGCCGGGTTTAAGAAGCCGGTGGACAGGTTTATTTGACCAGGGCCTGGCCTTCTGCAAAGGCTTTCAGGTTGATCTCAATGAACTTGGGCTTCACAGTTTCCCGGATGACCTGTGGCCAGTCGATGGTTTGGAGGTCCATGATCTTGGCCAGGGCTCCAAACAGGACGATGTTCATGACTTTTTCATTACCCAGTCCCCGGGCGATCTGAGCGGCTTTGATTACTTTGGTTTCGACTTTACTGGAAAGCTCTTCCAGGATTCCCTTGGGGTACTTGGCCAGTCCTGCCTGGATCAATGCCGAAGGCAGCTCCTCGTCGTTGACGATGGCCACGGCATCCGGCTTCAAGAAATCCAGATAACGCAGGGCTTCCATGGTTTCAAAGGAAACCAGGATATCGGCTTCGCCGGCCCCAAATACGGAGGAGATCACCTTTTCTCCGAACCTTACCTGGGTGGAGACGGAACCGCCTCGCTGGGCCATTCCGTGAATTTCGGACATTTTGACATCGTAGCCGGCCTGGATCAATCCTTTGGTGAGGATCGTGCTGGCCAGGACCGTGCCCTGTCCGCCTACACCAACCAACAGAATATTTTTTGTTGCCATACGGATCACCCCTTAACCTTGATTGCTTTTACGGGACAGACCTGGGAGCAGACGGAGCAGCCCACACACTGTGCCGGGTTGATACTGGACTTGCGCTTGTCACTCTGGAAGTGGATCGCCGGGCAGCCCGTCTTGGTGCACTTCATGCAGCCGATGCAGACATCTTCATCCACCTGGAACTTTTTCGTCAATGGTCCAAATTCTTCCATGTCCGCCGGAGAATACTGTTTCAGGGCGCAGGGATACCGGGTGATAATGACGGAGGGTTCCTCCAGGGCCAGGGCGGACTTCATGGCGGCCTTGACCTCCCCCAGGTCGTGGGGATTGATGGTTGTGACGTGTTTGGCGCCGAAAGCTCTGACCACAGCTTCGATGCTGACGATGTGGGATACCTCGCCGTGGGCAGTGAAGCCGGTTCCAGGGTTTTCCTGCTGTCCGGTCATGGCGGTGATCCGGTTGTCCAGGATACAGGTTATGGTGTTGCTCTGGTTATAAAGGATGTTAAGCACCCCGTTCATCCCGGAATGGAAAAAGGTGGAGTCCCCCATTACCGCAACGGCTCTTGTTCCCTTGCCCTTGAGATCCAATATCCTTTGGAAACCATGGCCGGTGCCTGCCGATGCCCCCATACAGACGCAGGTGTCCTTGGCGTTCAAAGGCTCAGCTCCGCCCAAGCCATAGCAGCCGATGTCTGAGTTGATGGTGATGTTTTTGATCTTACCCAGTTCATAGAAAAAGCCGCGGTGGGGACAGCCGGCACAAAGGGTGGGCGGCCTTGGAACGAGCAGTTCCCGGTTAAACTCGAACTTGGGGGTTGTCTTCCCGAGGATCCGTTCCTCCAGGAGTCTGGTGGAGTACTCTCCCATTACCGGCAGGACCGCTTTGCCGATGCAACGGATCCCTGCTGCCTTCATCTGCTCTTCGATGAAGGGCTCGACCTCCTCGATGACATAGGTGGTTTCGTGGCGCTCCGCAAAGGCCTTGATTTTTTTCATGGGCAGGGGATTGGTGAAGCCCAGCTTTAAGTAGTCCACGGTATCCTTGAAGACTTCCTGGCAGTAGGCATAGGCAACACCGGAGGTGATGACGCCGATCGGGCTGCCATGGTTGACTTCAAAGTTGTACTGACTCTGTTCCGAGTAGTCGGCCATGACCTTCAACCGCTCTTCCAGTTCCACCCGGAGCCGTTTGGAAACGGAGGGGACTGCATCGAATCTCATCAGACCGGTCTTCCGGTCAAAGTCCTTCAATTCAGCTTCTTCCCGTTCGCCCACTTCCACCAGACTTTTGCCATGGCACACCCTGGTGGTGGTCCGCAGCATAATGGTGGAGTTGAGTTTTTCACTGAGGGCGAAGGACGCCTTGGCCATATCCCTGGCTTCCTGGCTGTCCGACGGCTCCAACAGGCCGATTTTGGCAAATCTGGCATAATGCCGGTTATCCTGCTCATTCTGTGAGGAGAACATGCCCGGATCATCGGCGGAAACCACTACAAAGCCCCCATTGACCCCCATGTAGGCATACGTAAAGATGGGATCCGCCGAAACATTCACTCCCACATTTTTCATAGCCGCCAGGGCTCTTCCCCCGGCAATGGAGGCACCGATGGCGGCTTCCACTGCCACCTTTTCGTTGGGCGCCCACTCGGCCTGTAAATTATTATATTTTTCCAGGTTTTCAATGATTTCAGTGCTGGGAGTACCGGGATAGGCCGATGCGAAATTCAACCCGCCTTCCCAGGCCCCCTGAGCGATGGCTTCATTACCTGTCATTAGTTTTTTCATAAGTTCACCCCTCGGTCTTTTTCTGATCAGTTGCTATTGTATACGATATTATCACCTTCAATTGGTAATTTCAACATTTATTGTACTTTTTGAATTTCTTAAACATTTTATCAAGACCCGGAAAATACCATTAAAAAATATTTATTGACTAAATCAACGGTTATTTCAACATATTGTCAATTTTTTGGTATGATAGATCTATCTTAACAGGAGGGATCCCTATGAATGATAAAGAACAGTTGGACTTTATAATCAATTTTGCCAGCCTCATCGCTGAAATGTTCGGCAGTGAGTGCGAAGTGACTGTATCCGACCTGTCCAACCCGGACTGCGCCGTTCTGGCCATTTTCAACGGCCATGTATCCGGCCGGAAGATCGGCTCCCCCCTGACATCGGATGCCAAGGAACGGCTGAGCAACAGCGCCGATGGATTATACATCAACTATAAAAAATCCGGTGCTTCAAAAAAAACCAAGTACATCAAATCCTCCACCATAACTACCCAGATCGGCGGCAAGGACATTTCCGTCTGCATCAACTACGACTGCACCAATCTTTTAAACATGGATTTCAAGCTCAAGCAGTTCCTGGCAGTGACCAACCCGGAAGGCCACACTGAAATCGACTATACCTCCAGCAATATTATTGCCACCACCATTTATGAGCTGATCAAGGATGAGAACAAGCCCGTCCACCTCCTCAACAAAAAAGAACGGCTAAAGATCATCTCCGGCCTAAATGAGCGCGGCCTCCTGAAGATCCAGAAGAGCACCACGGAAATCGCCCAGATCCTTGGCATCTCCCGCTACACCGTTTATAACTACATCAATGAGCTGGGCCTCCAAAACGATTAAGACCGCCGAACCAAATCATCCAACCGCCAAAAAAAAGGGTCAAAAAAGCCGTGAATGCAACAATGATTGATGCATTCACGGCTTTTTGGTCGGAGTGACAAGACTTGAACTTGCGGCCTCTAGACCCCCAGTCTAGCGCGCTACCACCTGCGCCACACCCCGTGGTATTAATTTAAAAAGGGTACTTACTTAACTTATCAAATTATACCAAAGAATTCAATAGTCTTGGCCGAAATAATATATTTTTCTAAAATTTGCCAAATCCGGAAAAATATAATCTCTCCTTATCGTTTTAAAAAGCCACGTGAGCCTTATATATTATTCCAATTACCATATGAAAACACGAAAAATGATTGGTTCTGTTAGGAATTACACCCTGGTTACCCATCCTGGTATTAATCTGCCCGAGATCTAAAGTTTAACTGTAGGGGGAAAATCCCGTGTTAACCATTTATGAATATTATTGTTTAATTATTAAATTTATGTAAAATTTATATAAAATTTGGTTTAGAATGAGGGTTTCTCAAATTTTTCGCAAAGTTGTTTATTAATAAAATTAAGCATTTATAATTAATATTGTTAGTTAACTATAAATCGTGTTGAAAGGAAGAATTGGGATGAAAAGAAAAATCACTGCTTTACT
>CAZOTM010000202.1:0-4283 GCA_964582675.1 uncultured Clostridiaceae bacterium | reverse complement strand
ATCCCAAATAGGTTGCCGTATCCGCCCTGTCTTTTTTTTGCAAAACAATCTCAGACACCTCGATTCCAGCAGCAAAAGCCAATTCTTTCAGCTCTTCCATGCTTTCTTCCGACTCGATGCCAATGAGCAGAGCCCGTTCTTTGTCATCCTCGGAAATGTCCGACGACTGGATGGCTTTTTCATTTTCCCTGACTCTGTCCTCGATATTGAAGTCCAGAGCCTCGTTGACCGTTAATTCCCTGGTGATTTCCGTCACCAGATTGCCGTTATGGACAGTGACAAACCCCATGGAGATGCTGGGGTAGTCCGTATTCACCGACAAAGCGCCGATAACATCCAGCTTCATTTTTAACAGGGCTGACAGATCCAATGCGGACAATCGGGAAGATCCGTTGGGATGGGTATGGATGATCCGATAACCGGATAATTTCTGCTCCCGAATATCAATAATGGGAAGCGCTACCGATGCGGAGTCGCCAATGGCAACTTCGCTCACCCTTCCCCGTCGGTCGATGGCAACTGAGACCTCCCGGTTGATTTCCTCAGTTACCCCTTTTAGTATTTCGATGATTGTTATATTGGCAAGTTCGTACTTCTGGCTCCTGATGTCGTAGATTTGCTCCAACGTATCCAAGATCCTGTCACGAATACCATCTGTATTCCCAAATATCAAGTGTTGCACCCGCCTTTCTGACCTTGACTCAGTCAGGTTAATTCTATAATATTAGAACAAATCTGTAAATAAAAGGGAAGTTTACGAAGAATGGATGAAAAGACAAGGAAAGTTGTGATCTCTGAGGAAGAGTTAAGGATCAATGTGGCTAAAATGGGCCGCCTGATCTCCAAAGATTATAAAGACAAGCAATTATACCTGCTGGCTCTCCTCCGGGGCAGTTTTATTTTCGCAGCGGATTTATGCAGAAACATCGATATCCCTGTGAAAATCGGTTTTATGACCACCTCCTCCTATGGGTCAAATGAGCAGTCCAGCGGGGACATTGAAGTGGTCAACGATATCCCGGATAACATCCAGGGCTTCGATGTCCTGGTGGTGGATGATATCATCGATACGGGCTATACTATGAAATTCGTCTTATCTCATGTCATGAATAAGGGCGCTGCCTCGGTCAAATGCTGCACCCTGCTGGACAAGCCATCCAGGCGGAAGGTGGCAGGCCTGGTCCCTGATTATTGCGCCTTTACCATTGAGGATGTATTTGTAGTCGGCTATGGATTAAATTACGGGGATTTTTACCGAAACATCCCCTATATCTTCAACTGGGAAGACACCCCGGGCAAGCAGTGACCAACTGCTGGGGCCGCCCCATTGAGCGCGGATATGGCCGATCAATCAGCCAAACCGCCAAACGGGCAAACAGCCAATCAGCCATATAAGGAGTTTACAGCGGGGTCACAATGAATTTTGTGCCCCGCTGCCGCTTTTGGGATGATATTAAACACTACGTTGTGGGTCCGCCACAACCTGCCCCCTGTCAGCGCGGCGCGGTATCCGCCGCAGTCTTCTGCCGGAACTGCCCTATCCTCCAACCTGTGGCCGCAAATCCTCCGGATGCAAATCTTCCTGGTGCAAATCTTCCGGGTGCCCGACCAACAGTTCCAGTCTTTGAAGAGCCTGCCTGTATGATACTGGACACTGTTACCAATTTGATGAAATTTGAATTTCCACGTATGGTATAATGGAGTGTATTAAATTTTCTTCAGATATGAACATAAAAAAATTCCGATAATTTCTTGAAAATAATGGAGGTTTGTTGTGGCCAAAAAAGTCAAAAAAACTAGCAAAAAAACCTATACCAGACATTCTGCTCTGTCAGTCATTGGCAAAGTACTGAAAGGGTTTGTAATATTCACACTTCTGGTGGTCATGGTCGGCTCAGTCTATGCCGGCTCCATTGTCCTGGGCATAGCCAAATCCGCCCCTGAAGCCGATATCGAGAAATTCCTGGCACTGAGCGCGCAAAGTGTACTGCTGGATGATCAGGAAGCCGTCATGGATACGGTCATTTCCAATGAAGTAAGGATCCCCATTCAGCTGGCAGAAATGGGCCAGACGGTCCAGAATGCGTTCGTTTCCTCTGAGGATGAGCGATTCTTTGACCATAAGGGAGTGGATATCAAGCGAACCATCGGTGTTACTGCAAAATACCTGTGGAGCAAAGTAGTCGGCGGAAATTATTCACAGGGCGGTTCCACCATGACTCAGCAGCTGATAAAAAACACCTTTCTGACCTCTGCCAAAGAGGAATCCAGAAAAATCAAAGAAATGTACATGGCCCTGCAAATTGAAAAAGAGGTTCCCAAGGAAAAAATTTTGGAAACTTATCTGAATTCCATTTTTCTGGGGGGCAGAGCCTACGGGGTGGAAGCTGCAGCCAGACAATATTTTTCAAAATCCGCCAAGGATCTCACCGTGATTGAAGCTGCCTATCTGGCCGGGGTCACTCCGGCACCATCCGAGTTTTATGCATTCAGCGAAGAAAACCTGGCTGATCCAAGCAGCATCGAAAACAATACCAAGACAGTCCTGGACCAGATGGCAAAGAATGGCTACATCACGGAAGCTGAACTGCAGCAGTATCGGGATGAGATCACCAATAACGGCATTACCTTTACTTATACTACCCTGGCCAACGGGGGCAAATATAACTACGAATACTTCACCAGGCCGGCAGTCCTTCAGGTTACTCAGGATCTCATGGACAAACTGGGACTGACCGAAGAAGAAGCCAATGAAAAAATCCTGATGGGCGGACTTAAGATCTACACTACGATGAATCGGTCCATGCAGGAATACTCGGAAGGGGTGATCAGTGATCCCGACAATTATATGTTCGAGGAATCCATTGACGCCAACAATATCGTTCAACCCCAGGTTGCCACGGTTATCACCGAACCAGCCACCGGTCACATTAAAACCGTCGTCGGAGGCAGAGGCGAGCAGGTCATCGGCGGCCCCAACCGGGCGGGTTCAAGCAACTTCCTGCGTGCCGTCGGATCTTCCACCAAACCCCTGACGGTCTACGCTCCCGGCATTGATAAAAAGATTTTCGACGCAGCGACCGTCTTTGAAGATTCCCCTTTATCCAAGGAGCAGCGAGTGGAATATTTCGCCGGAGACTCCGGTTCGGACGCCAGCGATCCCAGATATCCGGGAAATGCCTATTTTTCATGGATGGGCTATGTCAACGTGCGGGATGCTTTGGAGGTGTCCTCCAACTTGGTCGCCATCAAAGCGGCCATGCTGGTTGGAAGTGATGTTTCCAAAGAATATGCCGAAAAATTCGGATTTGTACTTCCCCCTGAGGAATATCGCGGACTGTCCATGTACGCCCTCGGCCAGTATGCCAACATCGACGGCAAGGACGGAGCCAATCCCCTGATCATGGCCAGCGCCTTTGGATCCTTTGCCAATAACGGCTTTAAAAACAAAAGCGTCTACTATACCAAAGTCGTCGATCCAGCCGGCAATGTGGTCCTGGAGAACCAGCCCGCCGGAGAGCAGGTGGTACAGCCCGGGACAGCCTACATCATGTGGGACCTGTTAAAATCAGTCGTAGACCACTCGGTCCCGGGAAACGAATGGTCCGACGATATCCAGGTGGCCGGAAAAACCGGTACAACCTCCGATAATCGGGAACTGTGGTTTGTTGGTACAACCACCCGTTATTCGGCAGCTATCTTTATCGGCCACGATGATCACTCCAAAGTTATCGACGCAAATTCCGGTGGTCTTCTGGGCTCCACCCGCGGTACCGCCACCGTATTCCGGAAAATCATGGAATTCGCCCATGAAGGCAAGGAAGCCGTCGAACCGGCCGTTCCGGACTCCATCGTAGAAGTTGCCGTGAGCCATGATTCAGGCACATTGCCCACCAGCCTGACCCGAAACGATCCCAGAGGCGACCGGACGGTTTATGAATATTTCTTCAAAGATCGTGTCCCCACGGAGTTCGATAATGTCCATGTTGCCGTGGAAGTGAATCGACTGACCGGCAAACTCGCCACTTCAAGGACCCCCAGCTATTTAAGGGTAAGGCGTGTCTACATCGTCAGGGACTATGAGCCGGAGGTTCCCCTGGAAGATGATGAGTATGTGCTTCCCAGAGCCTTTGATGATTATGTTGTCCCGCCCGTAACCAAACCGACAAATACCAGACCGACAGCTACCACTACTGCCCAAACCTGGGACGACACATCTGAGGATACTACTCCTGAGGATACCACTCCTGAGGATACCACTCCTGAGGATACCACTCCTGAGG
>CAZOTM010000201.1:0-4295 GCA_964582675.1 uncultured Clostridiaceae bacterium | reverse complement strand
TGGCCGGTGAACCATGGGTCAAATGCCCGCCCTGGTCCAGGCGCATGGACAGGATCCTGTCCCCGGGGGATAGGATCGCCGAGTAGACCGTATAGTTGGCAGTGGAGCCGGAATAAGACTGGATGTTGACATGGTCCGCCCCAAACACCTGCCTGGCCCGATCATTGGCCAATTCCTCCACCTGGTCGGCCACCCCTGAGCCGGCCTGATATCTCGCCCCAGGGTAACCCTCCAGGGTCTTGTTGATAAAAATACAGCCGGACAGCTCCATCACCGGCACCGGTGCAGTGCTCTCCGAAGCGATCATCTCAATGTTGTGGATCTGCCGGTGGAGCTCCTGGTCCACCAGATGGGCAAGTTCCGGGTCTGTCATTCTGGTCCGTTTTAACATACATTTCCTCCGAGATCGTTCATTGATTGGATCAAAGCCAGCCCTTCTGATCGGGTGGCAATGATGACGTTTTCTATCCCCCATTATATTGAAAATTCCCCGGCAATTAAAGATGTCCTTGAGATATTTCACCGGCCATCTAAAATGATCAAGGCAAAATGATCAAGCCAAAATGATTTTGGCAGCCGGTAAACCGAACCGGGAGGATCCCATCAGCTTGCACCTGCCCTTGCTCCATCCAACAGCCGGGATTGTGAACAATAGAATAATTTTAATTTAATACTGCCGGTTTTGGTCTTGAACCTTCCCTGTCTCCACTATAATCGGACTACGGGGTTGGACCGTAAAGAAACAACAAGGAGCAAGATCAAAATGGAATTTAAGGATTTAACTATGAAGCTGGTCGGCGGTAAACCAGTCCGTTTGAGCGATTATCAGGCTTCCCTCTATCTGGTAGTAAACACCGCCTGCCTTTGAGGCTTTACACCTCAATTCGGTGAATTGGAACAACTCAACAAGAAGTATCAACAATCCGGGCTGCAGATATTAGGCTTCCCCTGCAACCAGTTTGGCGGACAGGATCCCTGGGAAAACGATAAAATCAAGGAGTTTGCAGAATCCAAATACGGGGTGACCTTTCCCCTGTTCGAAAAAAGCGATGTGAACGGTACTCAAGCCAACCCGCTCTATCAGCATATCAAGAGCTTCGGCAATGAATTCAGCCAGGACCTTAAATGGAATTTCACAAAATTCCTTCTGGATAAACAGGGCACTCCGATCAAACGCTACGAGGGGGCGGTTGCCATCTCCGAAATCGAGAAAGATGTCATAGCACTGTTAAGTATTAAGTAAATGATTCCACTTATCCAAAGGAACAGCTTCTGAGCTGTTTCATCGTTTCTCCTTTCAGTGATCCAGGTCCATGTTTCCCTGGTTGGGGGAAATCTGTTTTGTGAGCATGAGGCCGCAGACAGCGGCCTCATGACAACGGAAAACAATGAAGATAACCACATGCCCAGAAAAGAACCACCTCCATGGTGGATTGCCCTGATCCAGGCATTGGCAGAAGAAATTCAGAGCGCCCAGTGCATGCAACTCGCCGCAGGCAGAGCTTCTTCATAAACCAAGCAATAGACCAGTCAGCTGAATGATCAATGTTCCTTAAACATTTTTTCTTTTATAGAAAATATTTTTGGCGATCTCCGTGGTTACGATATAGAGGAAAACGATCCCTAAAAGGGCTGCCAAAAGCATGGGATCCATGGGTTCAATGTTCAGGAATTGGTGGAAGGGCAGATATGGCAGGATCAAGGTGAGGGCGCCCACGGCCAGGGTGGTAAACAGCATGACCGGTGCCGGCCGGCTTTTGAAAAATGGTTTTCTCGTCCGCATGACCATGAGGATCAGCAGCTCCGTCAGGATCGAAACCACAAACCAGCTGCTCTGGAACATTTCCTCCGGGGTTTTGAACACCAGGAGCAATACGGCGAAAGCCAGGTAGTCGAATATTGAGCTGATGAAGCCAAAGACGAACATGAAGTCGCGGATGAATTTAACATCCCAGCGCTGTGGTTTTAAAAGGATCTCCGGGTCGACCGTATCCGAGGCGATGGTGATGGCGGGAATATCCGACAGAAAATTAATGAGGAGGATCTGTTTGGGCAAAAGGGGCAGAAATGGCAGGAACAAGGAGGCGCCGGCCATACTGAACATATTGCCGAAATTGGCACTGGTGGTGACCTGGATGTATTTCAGGGTATTGCTGAAGGTCGTCCGGCCCAGGATGATCCCCCGATTTAATACTTCCAGTTCATTGCGCAGGAGGACCAGATCGGCGGATTCCTTGGCGATATCGGCGGCATTGTCCACGGAGATGCTCACGTCGGCCGCATGGAGGGCCGGGACGTCATTGATCCCATCCCCCATGTAGCCCACTACATGGGACCGTTTCTTCAGGGCCAGAATGATCCTCTCCTTCTGGTTGGGGTCCACTTCGGCAAAGATATTCAAGCCGTCGATCCGCTGCCACAGGGCCTCGTCGCTGAGGGCTCTCAGTTCCTTGCCGGTGATCACACCGCTGACCTCAAGGCCGACACTTTCTGCAGTGTGGACAGCGATCAAATGGTTGTCGCCAGTGATGATCTTAAGGCTGATCCCATTGGATGCCAGATCCTTAATGGTCTCCGCCACATCCGCCTTGGGGTGGTCAAATAACAGGAGGAAGCCGGCAAAGACCATGTCGGTTTCATCCTCCCTGGTAAATTGGTCTTTTTCAGGGAGGACTTTTTCCGCCACGCCCAACACCCGGATGCCATGACTGCTCCAATCCGCATAGCGCTGATTAATAACGGCTAAGAACTCCCCATCCATTACCACTGGTGCCCCATTGGCTCTGACATAGCGGGAGATCTCCAGGATGCTGTTCATGGCGCCTTTGGTGATCAATTGCAAGGTCTTGTCCTCCCGGATGATGACGCTCAATCTTTCCCGGTCGAAATCAAAGGGGATCTCCCCCACCTTTTCTGCCTTGCCTAAATCCGGCGGATCCCCCCGGATGATGGCATCATCCAGGGAATTTGCCATCCCGGATTGGAAAAAGGCGTTCATATAGGCCAGACGATACACCCGGGGGGACTGTTCCCCAAAGACATCGCAGGCTCCATCGATCCGGATGACGCCTTCCGTCAAAGTCCCGGTTTTATCCGTGCATAGTGTATCCATGCTGCCAAAGTTTTCAATGGCATTTAAGCGCCGGACAATGACCCCCTCCCTGGCCATGACCCGGGATCCCTGGGACAAGGTCAGGCTGATGATGGCCGGCAAGAGCTCCGGAGCGATTCCCACTGCCAAGGCCACGGAGAATAACAGGGATTCAATGGCCGGTTTGTTGAAGATCACATTGATGGCAAACACCGCAAAGGTCAAAACCAGCATGATCTGCGTAAGCAGGGAGCCAAAATTGCGAATCCCCCGTTCAAATTCGGTTTCCGGCGGCCTAAGGGTCAGCGTCCGGGCGATCTCGCCGAAGGCCGTCGCTTCCCCGGTGTTGATGAGGAGGACATCGGCACTGCCATGTTGTACATTGGTCCCCATATACACACAATTGGTGCGATCCTTGCTCTCGGCTGCCTCCGGGAGAACCCCGGCGCTTTTCCTGGTTGGCAGAGATTCACCCGTCAAAATCGATTGATTGACCTGCAGTTCCAGACTGTCCAGGATTAATCCATCCGCCGGAACCAGACTGCCAGTGGAAATATGGATGACATCCCCCACCACCAGGTCTTTGGCAGGAAGCTCGATGATTTTCCCGTCCCGCAACACCTGGGATTTGACCTGGACCCTTTCCCGCAGCTTGGCCAGGGCTGAACTTGCCTGGTGCTCCTGGAAATAACTCAGGACCGAGCTGGATAGGACGATGAGGAGGATGATCCCCGCATCCACCCATTCCCCGGTCAGGGCGGAAATGATCGTCGCTACAATGAGGATCAGGACCAAAGGGCTTCTAAACTGCTGGAGAAACACCCTGAACTCCGAAACGCTGCGTTCCCTGGCGATGACATTGGGACCGTTGGCGGTCAGTCTGATAGCTGCCTCCCGGGCTGATAATCCCGTCCGGCTGGACCGGACTTGTTCCAGGACTTCTTCAACCGGCAGGCTCCAATATGTAAATTCCTTATTTTCCATGCTCATCACCCTTTTTCAGATAATTACTGAAGGGATCTTCATTCACCTGGTTTAACCAGCCTAAATTCATCTCCAGGATGCCGATTTAGTCGCCAAGCCTAAGGATCGCTTCGCCTTGATTATAGTCCCGGCCCTCCCCTATGATGAGTCTTTCACAATTATTTTATGAAATGTCCCACTAAGGTCCAGCTTTTTAAATCCCCCCTCAGGGATTAAGGGT
>CAZOTM010000200.1:2100-4314 GCA_964582675.1 uncultured Clostridiaceae bacterium | reverse complement strand
GCAGGAAGCCTTAAGACAGCAGGAAGCCTACCAAAAACTTCAAAGACAGCAGCAGCCAGCACAAAATCAATACAACATCCCAGCTTCAACCGTCAATGACCTGGCCGGTCAGCTGGGCGTATCCCCGGACAAGGTCCAGGACATCATTAAAATGGCCCTCCCCCTGATACTGGGCAAGCTGGGACAAAATACCCAGAACGACGACGGCGCCTCGGCCCTGGAGAAAGCGTTAAGAGACCACAGCACCAAGTCCTACAACACCAGTGAAGAGATCGACACCGATGACGGCCAGAAGATCCTGGGCCATATATTCGGCAATAAAACAACCGGCAGCCTGTCAAAAGAAATCGGCCAGAAGGAAGGCATGGACACGGCTCAGGTCATGAAGATCCTGTCCTTCATTGCCCCTTTGGCCCTGATGTACCTTTCCAAAAAGAAAACCCAGACCAATGACAATGTTCGGGATTTAACCAAAAAATATTCCGATGAAATGAATGACAATGTGGGCGGTTCATTGTATGACATGCTCAAACAGCTCCCCGACGACAACCAATCCGACAACCAGCAGGGCGGCGGTTTACTGGGCAACATTTTAGGCAGTCTGTTGGGAATGAAATAATCCAGGGTTAGCCGCATTTAAACAAAGTGGTTTGGGTCACTGCAAAAGTGACCCATTCTTTTTCGGATTTTGACCCACTGCCCACAGTTAACTTGGGAGCACCCAAGGGAAGGGGGTCCTCAGGAAACCGAACAACGCAGGGAGGCGGGAAGGCGACATGAGCAGACTAAACGTGGATCCCACAGCAAAAATTGACGGTAAAATCCTGCATGGTGATAATGTCTACGTAGCAGAGGGCAGTGTGCTGCGATCCCAAGCAGGCTCCATTGAATTCGGCAATGCAAGCTCCGTCCTGGAAAATTCGGTGCTCATCGGCACCAGGGAAAATCCGGTCCGGATTGGCAGCAAGACGGTGCTCGGACACAAATGCCTGGTACTGGGGGCCCGAATCGGCGATCTCTGTGAGATCGGCAATGGTTCGATCTTGCTGCCGGGCAGCCAAATCGGGGACCTGTGCATTTTCGGGGAAGGCACCCTGATCAAAGAGGGGGTGGCCATCCCCGATGGTTCGGTGGTCCTGGGACGGCCGGGCAAAATCATCCGGCAAGTGATGGAAAGTGATTTGGCGATGATTGATCGAATGCGGGGCCACGATATGGCGCTGTCCCCGGTCATTCCACAACAATCTCAATTTGCGATCAATAAAGGAGCTGCGATGAAGACCAATCTGCATGAATTCAACGGAAAAATACCCATTGTTTCAGCCGCCGCCCTGATTTATGAGACGGCCGAGCTGACAGGCGATGTAGTGGTAGGGGATGGTTCGGTCATCGCCGCCGGGGTCCGGATCATTGGCAACAGCCACGGACCGGTCCGGATCGGATCAAATGTCCATATCATGGAAAATAGCGTCCTCCATTTGCTGCCGGACAACCATCTCATCATTCACGACAACGTGACCATCGGTCCCGGCTGCATCATCCACGGCACCGAGATCGAAGAAGACTGTGTCATTGAATCCGGCGCCATCGTCTGTGACTACAGCCATTTGGGCCGTAACGTCCTGGTCAAGGCCGGCAGTCTGGTCAAGCAGCGCCAGGTGGTGGAAGATAACGCCATCGTGGAAGGCTTCCCGGCCCGGGAGATCGGCAAAACCGCTGCCCGGTTGGAAAAACCTGACTGGGCAATCCCACTCCGGAGGGAAACCAAAGGGACCTAATAACCGCCGGCCGGCCATTAAAACCTGTCAGGACCCTCCGCCCAAACTGATCGAGCAATGGGGACCAGTCCCCAGGTGAGGCAACGTTCCATCACGGCTTGGTAGAATGGGCAAAGGACCATCCGGCGACGCCAGCAAGCGCCCCTGCCACCTCGGTTTTCCGGGCGGCAGGGGCGCTTGCTGACTTTTAGGAAGCGTTAGGGTTTGATCCTCACAGGAAATGCTCACATTGGTCCAAATGTCCCCATTGATCCCTTGGTCACTGTTTATTCCATTGCCAGGATCCTGGCTTCGGCAATGAAATCCTTGGTGAGGAGGATCTCGATGATTTCTTTCAGATCCACCGTCATTTCCGATATGTCGGTGGTCATGGCCACATAGGCGGCATCGTTGATGGGAAGCCCCTGGTTGATGGCCAGGATATTGGCCTTGTATT
>CAZOTM010000200.1:0-2000 GCA_964582675.1 uncultured Clostridiaceae bacterium | reverse complement strand
GCGGCATCGTTGATGGGAAGCCCCTGGTTGATGGCCAGGATATTGGCCTTGTATTGCGCCATAATATCCAGCACCCCCGACAGGGATCCCGGTTTATGATCGATGAGCACCGTAATGGTGGCTTTTCTGCCTTTGCTCATCTCCGACAGGAGAAATACATTGTCTTTGTATTTATAGAAAACACTTCTTGAGATCCCGGCCTGCTTGACTCCCTCAGTGATATCCTTGACCTTTTTCTGGGAAAGAAGAGTTTTTACCTCTATGATCTTCGTGAATATTTCAGGCAGCACACTGCCGTTAACGATAAAGAACTGATCTTTCATACCTGTGTCTCCAATCTCACAATCTTGCTTAATATCTTATGAAACTTTATGCCGGCCTTCCTGCCGACTTTCTGGCTGCCCTGTTTACTTTTCCAGTTCCAGCTTGATCCTGAGCTTTTCCAGCATATCTTTGGTCATGGCAGAGAGATCATAGTCGGCTTTGAAACCCCATTCGTCCCTGGCGGCAGTCACATCGATGCAATCCGGCCATGAAGCCGCAATCCCCTGCCGCCGGGGATCCACCTCGAAGGTAAGCTCGAATTCCGGCAAATGCTTCTTGATCTCATTGCCAAGCATCACGGGATCAATGCTCATGGCTGAAATATTGAAGGCATTGCGATGGATCAGCTTTTTGGGATCCGCTTCCATCAGATCGATGATCGCCTTGACTGCGTCAGGCATATACATCATATCCATATAGGTATCTTTGTCGATATAGGATGCATACCGGTTATTTTTCAGGGCTTCGTAAAAAATCTCCACCGCATAATCTGTGGTACCGCCGCCCGGATGGGCCACATAGGAAATGAGCCCGGGAAACCTGACGCCCCTGGTATCCACGCCATATCTTGAAAAATAGTAGTCGCACAGCAGTTCCCCGGAAACCTTGGTAATTCCGTACATGGTTTTCGGCCGCTGGATGGTATCTTGGGGCGTGTTTTTCTTGGGGGACAAGGGACCAAACGCACCGATGGATGACGGGGTGAAATACTGCAGGGACTTTTCCCTGGCCAGTTCCAGGGTGTTTATCAGTCCGCCCATATTGATTTTCCAGGCCAGCAGGGGCTTTTCCTCAGCGGTGGCCGATAGCAGGGATGCCAGATGGATGAGGGTATCCGGTTTATATTTGTTATAAAGCTCTCCCAATGCATCTGCATCGGTAACATCGAGGATCTCAAAAATCCCCTCGGTGCAAACCTTATTGGTTTCAAGGTGTCTGATATCCGTGGCAATGACATTATCCATGCCATAGACTTCTCTGAGCTTTAAAACTAGTTCTGAACCAATTTGACCGAGTGAGCCGGTTACAAGTATTTTTTTCATGAGATCCTTCCGGTACTAAATTATACCGATTTCCTTTCCGATTTTTTCGTAGATGGTAAGGGCTGCATCCAGCATTGCTTTGGTATGGGCAGCGGTGGGCATATTTCTGACTCTGCCTGTGCCCATTGGGACGGTGGGGAAGACGATCGCCTTGCAGTAAACCCCTTCCTCGAAGAGCCGGCGGGAGAACTGCTGGGCTTTTACCTCATCTCCGATGATAACCGGTGTGATGGGTGTTTCCGATTTTCCGATGTTGAAGCCCAAGGCTTTCAGCCCGGCTTTTAAATAGTTGCCGTTCTCCCAGAGCCTGGCGTTGTATTCCGGGGATTCGGTCATCATAGCGATGGCTTCGATACAGGCTCCGGCAGATCCCGGAGTCAGGGAGGTGGAGAACAGGAATGGCCTGGCCCTGACTTTCAGCCAGTCGATCAGGTTTTTGGTTCCTGCCACATAGCCGCCGACTACTCCGATGGCTTTGCTCAAGGTCCCAATTTGAAAATCGATCTCCTGGGAGAGCCCAAAATGGTGGACCGTTCCGGCGCCCTTGCCCATTACCCCTGACCCGTGGGCATCATCCACATAAGTGATCAGATCATACTCTTTGGCGATCTGGACGATCTCCGGCAGCTTGGC
>CAZOTM010000199.1:0-4327 GCA_964582675.1 uncultured Clostridiaceae bacterium | reverse complement strand
ATGAAGCTGGCAGCTTCCGTCAGGATTCAGTCACTGTGAGCTGTGACGGCGTCAGAAAAACTGTTCCCGCCGGCAGTGTCCTTTCCCTTGGGCCGGGGGAGAGCATTACGATCCCCCCTGGCTTATATCATGATTTTTCTGTGGCCGGGGGTACCGGAGCGGTGCTAATCGGTGAGGTATCCATGGTCAATGATGATGCCCATGACAATCGGTTCAAAGACAGCCTCCCTCGCTTTCCTGCCATTGAGGAGGATGCACCCCCCTATCGGCTCCTGTGTACGGAGTATCCCGGTGCCGATCATCTCTAACGCATAAATATGCAGTCAATTTAATATTTATTAAAAACACCGAATCCTCTGGGGAATTCGGTCTTTTTTGGGGTTTTAATTTGTAAATTTTTTATTAACTAAAAAATCAGAACCAGAACAGGGGTTTTCTTAAATAAGACCAGGAATTTACACGGGAGATGATTACTAAATGCGTAAAAACGTTGAAAACAAACACAATTTGAATGTTTTTAAAGTTGTCACTTGTAAATGAAAGTTAAATTTCAGAACTTGCAAAAATGGTTTCACAATAATGAAAACTACGTAAAATGGCCTAGTAAATGAATTTTCGAACTTGACGAATATGCAGATGATGTTAAAATGAGTTTCAATAAGCATCGGAAGTCAGGATGTGAAATCCAGAATAATTATTGAAATGAATGGAGGCAAATTATGAAATTTTATCCGATTGAAACCCTGGAGCCAATGCTCTACAAAGATATATTCCCCTATGATGAAATACCCAAAATCAAGTTCAATCATGTCCAGCTGCCCATGGCTCTGCCAGAGGAGATATGGATCACCGACACCACCTTTCGAGATGGACAGCAGTCGATTACCTCAATGACCAAGGAGCAGATCGTCAAGCTGTATGACCTCTTGCATCGACTGGACAATGGCTCCGGCATCATCCGGCAGACGGAATTTTTCGTATACACCCGAAAGGACAGGGAGGCCCTGGAGAAATGCATGTCCAGAGGCTATCAGTTCCCGGAGATCACCACCTGGATCAGAGCCAGCAAAGAGGATTTTAAACTGGTCAAAGCCCTGGGGGTAAAGGAAACGGGGATCCTCATGTCGGCCTCGGATTACCATATCTATGAGAAGCTGGGGAAAACCCGCAGCGAAGCCATGAGAATGTATTTGGATATTGCCAGGACCGCCGTGGAACATGGAATATCCCCCAGATGTCATTTTGAGGATATCACCAGGGCGGATTTCCATGGGTTCGTTCTGCCCCTGGCCAAAAACCTGATGGAAATCAGCCGGCAAAGCGGTGTGCCAGTTAAGATCAGAGCCTGCGATACCCTGGGCGTGGGCGTCTCCCACCCGGGCGTGGAATTGCCCAGATCCGTTGCGGGAATCGTCCACGGACTGATCAATCAAGGCGGCGTTCCCTCCAGTATGCTGGAGTGGCATGACCACAACGACTATTATGCAGCCGTGACCAATTCATCCACCTTCTGGCTCTATGGCGGAGCTTCCGTCAATACGACCCTCTTCGGCATCGGCGAAAGGGTGGGGAATACCCCATTGGAAGGAATGCTCATGGAATACGCCCAAATCAAGGGAGACCTGAAGACTGTGGACCTGAAGGTCCTCAATGAAATTGAGGCGGTGTTTGAGGAGGAATTGGGCTACACCATCCCACCCCGGACGCCCTTTGTGGGAAAAGAATTCAATGTCACCAAGGCCGGGATCCATGCCGATGGGCTCTTGAAGAATGAAGAGATCTACAACAGCTTTGACACGAATAAACTCTTGGGCAGGCCTGCTCTCATTGAGATCAATACCTATTCAGGCCTTGCCGGATTGGCATATTGGATGAACTGCTATTATAATCTCACCGGTAATGATAAAATAAGTAAGTATGATGATCGATTGCAGATCATCAAAGATAAAATCGACGAGGAATATAGCAGCGGCAGAACGACCAACATCAGCAAAGCCGAGCTGATCAGCCTGTGCGAGGAATACATGTTTGGCGAGGGCTGCGGGGAAACCGTTGCTTTATAAAGGTGGAAACGAAATGGGATTGAATTTAACGGAAAAAATAATCAAGAACCACCTGCTGTCAGGTGAAATGACCCCGGGTGAAGAAATCGGCATCCGGATCGACCAGACACTGACCCAGGATTCCACTGGGACCATGGCTTACCTTCAGTTTGAAGCCATGGGCATCGACCGGGTGAAAACCAAAAAATCCGTAGCCTACATCGATCACAATATGCTGCAGGCCGGACCAGAAAATGCCGACGACCATAAGTATATCCAGACAGTGGCCAAGAAACATGGCATTGTCTTTTCCAAACCAGGCAACGGGATCTGTCACCAGGTCCATCTGGAAAGATTTTCGGTTCCCGGGGAAACGCTCCTGGGCTCTGACAGCCATACGCCCACCTGCGGCGGCATGGGCATGCTGGCCATCGGCGCCGGCGGCTTGGACGTAGCCGTGGCAATGGCCGGCGGCGAATACAATATCATCATGCCGAAAATCGTGAAAGTGGAGCTCACAGGCCGCCTGAAACCCCCGGCATCAGCCAAGGACATCATCCTTACGGTCTTAAAGCACTTCACCGTCAAGGGCGGGTTAAACCGGGTATTTGAATATACGGGGGATGGGGTAAAATCCCTGACCGTTCCGGAGCGGGGCACCATCACCAATATGGGGGCGGAGCTGGGGGCCACCACGTCCATTTTTCCCTCGGATGAGAATACCCTGGCATTTTTGAAGGCTCAGGGCAGGAGCGAGGTCTATACGCCCCTGGCGGCGGACAGTGATGCGCAATACGACGACCAGCTGACCATCGACTTGGATACACTGGAGCCGCAGATCGCGGCACCCCATTCACCGGATGCCGTTCTGCCGGCTCAGGAGTTTAGGGGCCGGAAGGTCGACCAGGTCGCCATCGGCAGCTGCACGAATTCCTCCTATGCTGATTTAATGAAAGTGGCTACAATTTTGGAGGGCAATACCGTCCACGAGGATGTGTCCCTCGTAGTCACACCGGGATCCAAGCAGGTTTTGAACATGCTGGCCTCCAACGGTGCATTGGCGAAAATCATCGACGCCGGCGCCCGGATCCTGGAAAGCGGCTGCGGACCTTGTATCGGCATGGGGCAGGCCCCCGCTAACAATTCAGTATCGTTAAGGACCTTCAACCGCAACTTTAAAGGCCGCTGCGGGACTTCCAATGCGGAAGTCTACCTGGCCAGCCCGGAAATCGCCGCCCTGTCGGCGATCAAAGGCTATATCGCCGGCCCTGAGGATTTTGACCCAAACCTCAGCCTGGCAGTCAATGTACCCAAGCTGTTTTACATCAATGACAATCTGATCGTGGAACCGGCAATCGACGGCTCCACCGTGGAGATCGTCAGAGGACCCAACATCAAGCCCTTCCCGAAGAGCGAAAGCCTGAAGAGCCAAATGGAAGGCAAGGCATTGATCAAGGTGGGGGATGATATCACCACCGACCACATCATGCCCTCCAATGCCAAGCTGCTCCCATTCCGATCCAATATCCCATACCTGGCCGATTTCTGCCTGGCACCGGTGGATCCGGAGTTCCCGGAACGGGCCAAACAAAACCGGGGCGGCTTCATCATTGCCGGCAAGAACTATGGACAGGGCTCCAGCCGGGAACATGCTGCCCTGGCTCCTCTCTATCTGGGGATCAAAGGGATCATTGCCAAATCCTATGCCAGGATTCACAAGAGCAATTTGATCAATAACGGCATTTTACCCATGACCTTCGTCAATGAAGCCGACTATGACAAACTCGACCGGGATGACAGCCTGGAAATCAGCGATGTCCATGGGGACATTGATCGGGGCAGAATCAGACTGCTCAACAGAACCAAAGGCTATGTATTTGAAGCCGACATCACCCTGTCCGAACGCCAGAAGGAAATGATCATGGCCGGCGGTCTGTTGAACCTGATGAACCTGAAAAATCAGGGAAAGTAAGTCTCCACGTACGTCCGCAACAAAGCAGCCTCAGCCCATCGGAAGAATATTTCCGATGGGCTGAGGCTGCTTGTCGATTCGGGCTCACTTTCCGGCCAAGGGTATAAGCCATTGGTTAAACGCCATTGGTTTCGGGCGTCAGGGTTGGCCAGCGCTTGTTAAACTGTGCAAGGGGGATCTAGGACTGGACGATGTCAATGGTGATGCCGCTTTTGATGGGGGAGGTGATGGAGGCTTCCCAGTGGAGGTGGTTGGCCAACAGGTATTGCTGGATCTCCGCCAGGACAGCCTTTGCAGCCGTCTCATGGACGAA
>CAZOTM010000198.1:1827-4340 GCA_964582675.1 uncultured Clostridiaceae bacterium | reverse complement strand
AAGCAGGGATGAGATTGAACAGGGACTATATATTTTATGCTTATACGAAAACCCTATGCAGCGTTTGTCAACAGCTCATCGACGGCAAGATCGTCTATAACGCCACTGGGGCATATGTTTGGAAAAACTGTCCCCGGCACGGTCAGTCCCTGGAGCTATTGGAGGAGGACTATCAATACCACCTGGATAAAGCCCGCTTTGATAAGCCGGGCACGGTGATCCGTCCCGATACGAAATCTGTCCGGGGCTGCCCCTATGACTGCGGCCTCTGTCCTGTCCACGACCAGCATTCCTGCATCGCCCTGATCGAAATCACCCGGCGTTGCAACTTAAACTGCGATGTCTGCTTTGCCAGCGCAGGGCAGGGGAAGGATCTGGAGCTTGGCCAAATCGAGGCGATGATGGATTTTTTGGTAACTGCCGAGGACCATCAGGCGGAGATCCTCCAGATCAGCGGCGGAGAGCCCACGATTCATCCGGATATCCTAAAGATTATCGACATGGGGAAAGCTAAGGGCTTTAAATATGTCATGCTTAACACCAACGGCATTCGGATCGCCGAGGATGAAGCCTTCGTCCGGGAACTTAGCGCCTTCAAAGGCGGCTTTGAAGTCTATCTGCAGTTTGACGGCTTAACCGATGACATCTATCAGAAACTCAGGGGCAAGTCCCTGGCGGCCATGAAGACCAAGGCCCTGGGGAACCTGGCCAAATATGGGGTGCCGGTTACGTTGGTCTGCACCGTGGTCCGGGGCGTCAACGACCAGGCTTTGGGTGAGATCTTAGTCTATGGGATGAACGGGGAATATATCCGCGGCGTCAACTTTCAACCAGTGGCGTTTTTCGGCCGGATCGACGAAGATCGCAAGGAAAGCCGGATCACCTTGTCCGGCATCTTGAACCGGATCGAAGCCCAGACGGGCAAACTGATCCGCAAGTCCGATTTTATGCCCCTGCCCTGCAACGTGGAGCGGGTGGCCCTGACCTACCTGTTAAAAGACCGGAACGGGTTTGTGCCGGTGACCCGGAACAAGGATATGGCGGACTACAAGGACTACATCAACAACACTTTTATGTTTTCCCTGGAGGATACCTTGAAGGATCTGAAAGACGCCAACGTCACCTTTGGTTTAGCCGACTGCTGCGACCTCCTGCGGGACATCAAAAGCTGCCTGCCCAAGGGCTTTATCTTCCGCTCCCGGGAGGAAAAAATGCAGTTCGTGGACGAAAACACTTTCCGCATCAGCGTCAGCTCCTTTGTGGATATTTATAATTTTGACATGAAGTCGGTGCAGAAGGAATGTGTCCATATTGTGACGCCGGACTTAAAGCGGATCCCCTTCTCGGTCTATAACATGCTCCGGCGGGGTGATTATGATGAATACTACGTTTAAGAGTTTGGTCAACGTTGCGGGCATCTTTAACTTCAAAGACCTGTTTACCTTTGAGGGGATGATCCTCCTCCTGTCAGGGGCCAGCGTCATGGCGGTGTTCATCGCCATCCTCCTGGATTTCATCCTCTTCGACAAGCGGCTGGATTTCAAACGGCAAAAGCGGTCCATTGTGGCCACCGGGACCATGATCGCATTCTTTGTTGTCTACTACCTGGTGATCCTCTTCAGGCTGGGGCAGCTGACCGTTGATAATGGCCCTCTGCGGCGGGGGCTGGCAGTCCTGGGCGCCCTCATGGTGGCAGTCGGCGCCGGAGTGAACATCCTGGGACGGTTCCAGCTGAAAAGCAACTGGTCCAACCATATCAAAATTTATGAGGATCAGTCTCTCGTAACCACCGGGGTCTATGGCATCGTCCGCCACCCCCTGTATGCCTCGTTGATGCTCATGCTGTTGGGCGGTTCTCTGATCTACCTGAACTATTTGAGCGCCCTCCTGACCCTTGGGGTTTTCATCCCCTTCATGCATCATCGGGCCAGGCTGGAAGAGGTCCTGCTGGCGGGGCAGTTCAAGAATTATTCGGAGTATAAAAGGAAAACGGGAATGTTTTTCCCGAAATTATGGAGGAGGTAGATTTTAATGGCTGGAGTTAAACCCGTCAGTGTTTCCAAAGGCGCCTTTGCGTTCTGCAGGTACAGCATTGCCCTGCTCCTGTGGGTTGCCGTGATATTCCGAATGAAGGAACTGGTCCTGGCTGCGTTCATCATTTTAACCCTGTCCGTGATTTTGAAGGTGAAACGGGCCCCCTTGATCGTTCTCTATACGTATACGGTGGATAAGCTGTTTCCCACCGGCCAGGTCATCCTGGATGAAAAGGGGATCCGGTTTGCCCATGCCGTGGGCGCAGTGGTGAGCGGCCTGTGTCTGATCCTCCTGTATTTTATAAGTCCGAGAGCCGGCTGGGCCCTGACAGTCCTCCTGGCGGTCCTGAAGACTTCGGCGGCCTTTGGGTTCTGCTCTGCCCTGAAGCTCTATCAATGCGTCAACGGCGGCACCTGCTGCCGGGTGGGCAAGTTGGCCCAGAAGCTGAAAAACGGCGCCTAGGGAAGGGGGGCAATAAT
>CAZOTM010000198.1:0-1777 GCA_964582675.1 uncultured Clostridiaceae bacterium | reverse complement strand
GGCTTACACGCTGTTCGTCGGCTTTGGCATCATTGCCGGGATCGTCTACTACTTGGCCGATGCCAAAACCCGGGACAGGAAAACCGAAGGGGTCATCGAGATCGTCTCCGCCGCCCTGATCTTTGGGGTCATCGGGTCCAAGCTCCCCATCCTCATCCAGGGCGGCGAATTGGCCTCCATCCTTTACGGCAAGTCCATCCTGGGGGGATTCATCGGCGGCGTGGCTGGGGTTTACACCATGAAACGGATTAAGCACATCAAGACGAAAATGGGCAATGTCATTGCCCCGGCAGCAGCTTTGGGAATGGCCATCGGCCGGCTGGGCTGTTTCTTCAACGGCTGCTGCGTCGGCATCCCCGCCAGCTGGGGGCTGGATTTTGGCGATGGAATACTGCGTTATCCCACCCAATTGTTTGAAACGGGATTTCACCTGACGGCCTTTGTCCTGCTGCACAGCTTAAAACACAAGGCGGTACGGCCGGGGATCCTCTTCAAATACTATGTCCTGGCCTATTTCGTCTTCCGCTTCTTCATTGAGTTCATTCGGATCAATCCCCGTGATTATTACGGACTGACATTATACCAGCTGATCAGTCTCTTGGGCATCGTATTTGTGAGCCTGAATCTGGTACTGATTTTAAAAAAACCAAAGGAGGTTGTTGTAAATGGCAGATAATAAACCGGAGGAGACTAAACCGGAGGAAATAAAACCGGAGGAAATAAAACCGGAGGAAATAAAACCGGAGGAGATAAAACCCGAGGAGATAAAACCCGAGGAAATAAAACCGGAGGAGATAAAACCAGAGGAGATAATACCGGAGGAGACTACGCCGGAGGAAACGAAACCGGAGAGCGGGAGGTTTTCCTATGGCTTACTCCTGATGATCCCAGCCTGGATACTGGCTGCCATCGTGACTTCCGCCATCCCCCTCTTAATAAATTTGAGTACCATTCCGAAAAATGAGATCCTGGGGAATTTTTTACAGGGGGTTCTGGGAATCGCCTTGTTCTCACTTATCATCTGGCTTCCACTGGCAATTATCGCCGGAAACATTGCGAAAAATCAGGGCAACCAGGCGGTGAAAAAGTTTATCCTGTCCTCCTTTTTCGTCTTCCTGCTGGTGGTAGGGGGCTGTTTCGGGGTATTGAGTACCGGAGGCATGTAGTAACCAGGGGGGCTACCGGCCGTTCACAATTGACTGCCAGCGGGTTCCCCCATGGGTAACTGAGGGCAAAACGGGGGGAGGTCTCCGAATAAGCTGGTCTGGTATGGTTCGCCAGCCGGTTCTTCTGAATTTATCCGGGATAACCCAAGGCAGGATTTTGGACTGATTTATTTTTCGAATCACCGATCTGCCATCCTTTTTGATGAATCCGGCCAGATACCTTTATTGAAAAAATTTAAAGGCGGTGTTGTAAATGGGGGAGAATAAACCGGAGGAGATGAAACCAGCGAGCGGCAGTTTCGCCCATGGCTTTTTCATGGCGCTTCCGGCCTGGATCCTGGGAGGCGTTGTGACTTCGGCCATTCCGATCCTGGTTAAAATCGAAGAATTTTCCAGGGAAGAACTTCCCAAGGTTTTGTTGGAAGGCGCTCTGTGGATGCCGATTTACTCACTCATCCTCTGGCTTCCCCTGGCGATCCTTGCCGGGAAGAAGGCGAAGACTCAGGGGAATCAAGCGGCAAAAAAATTTGTCCTGGCTGCCTTCTTCGGATTCCTTCTCCTGGTGGGGGGAGGTTTCGGACTATTAAGTGCCATAAAGTAAACTATAATCT
>CAZOTM010000197.1:0-4360 GCA_964582675.1 uncultured Clostridiaceae bacterium | reverse complement strand
ATGGTGATATCGGCAACCATCCGCTGATCCGGGGTTTTCAGGTACATCCGGATGGTCACCATGAGGAAGGCGATCATATTGAAGGCCAGCACTGCCACATAGATGGGTTTATCGTCGAAGGTCTGGATGATGTCCCAGCGGGTAAAGATCATCACTGAGGCGAAGAGGAGGATAACCGAAAAGAAGATCAAATTGAAGTGGTGGGGCTTTTTCATTTCGTCCAGGATATCGGCCAGGGAATAGGCAAACACAAAGATCAACAGGTAGAACCAGCGTTCCGAGTGGTAGTTCATTCCATTTAAAAAGTAGCCGGTGAAGGGCAGGCAGTAAAGGGCCAGGAACAGAACCAGAAAGCCCATTTTGCGCCGGGTCATGGCCGTGGCTTTTTTATAGTCGATGAACAGGAACAAAATGATCAGCATGGGGATGCCGATGGTGGAATTGTTAAAAAACAGGTTGATGGGCATATTCATGTAGAAGTCTTTGCCGTATAAAATGCTCACCGGGTTCACCGTGTCGAACCGGTCGATCCTTAAAAAAGCCATGGCTGCCGGCAGGAAAGCGAACATTGACAGGAGGAGGGCGGCAATTCCCATCAGGGCATACTGGGAGATCCTTGAAAAATAGCTGTTCACCTTCTCCCGCAGCGTGTTGCCGGTGGGGGAGGTAAAGAACAGAACGAAGACGATGAAGAACACGAAAGTGTGGAAGGCAAAATAGTAGTTATTGATGGCTGCCATGGCGGCTGCCAGGACCAGGGGCCAGAACTTCTTGCGCCGTTCGTAGATGCGGAAGCCCAGGACCATCAGGGGCACCCAAAGGTAGGCATCGGTCATGAAGTCGAAAAAATTGGCATTCCACATGTAGTAGATCCCGCCGCCGTAAACCAGGGCGGCTGCGATGGAAGCGCTGCGGGTGCGTTTTTCATAGCGTAAGAGCACGTACATGAACACCATGATCAATACCTGCTTGTAGATGCTGATGAACAGCTTCAGGTTCAGGGAATTAGCCAGTGTCCAGAAGGTCTCGGGCAGAGCTTTGAGCATGGGGAAGAGGGACCAGATCAGGGGGCTGGTGGTATAGTAATAGGAGAACTCACTGAAGATATCGCCGCCCATACCATAGTTCCAGGACCAGAAATTGCCGCTGAGGATAAAATTTTTAATGAGGAAGGGCAGGAAGTAGATCATCTGGACGGTGGAGTCCGTGTGGTCATCCCCGTAGAGGAATCCGGAATCGAAGATATACTTATGCAGGAGGAGGGAAAAAACCACCAGGCACATGAAGATCAGCAGGTCCCAGGGATCCAGCCAGGTATTGGCAGGTGAGGCATTTTCCAGCTGTGAACGGCCCACCGGCGGCTTTCCGCCGTGGCCCTTGCCCGGATCGCTGACTGGGGCAGTGGTCGGTTCGGTCGCTCCATTGTCAGCTACGGCCTGCAAGGATGGATCATCCGGATCAACGGATGACAGCTCCAGGGTTCCATCCAATCTGTCGTCAGAGTGGTCAGACTTATCGTCTGACTTATCGTCAGCCTGGCCGCCAATCTGGTGGTCGAGCTGGTCGTCAGGCTGGTTGTCGATCTGGACATCAGTCTGCTGGTCGATTTGGACTTCAGCCTGGACATCAGCCTGGTCGTCAGCCTTGACGTTGGCTTGGTCATCGGCTTTATCATTGGTTTTGGGTTGAACTTTGTCGTCAGATTTGGCGTCATCTTTGGTCAGGATCAGCCTGGTCACTAAAAATGTGACCGGGATGGCAGCCAGAGAGGCTAAAAGTCCCGAGATCCCCTTTTCAAAGCCGAGCCGATCCACCAATAACATCAATCCCAGTTGGCTGATCAGAAAGTTCGGCAGAGCCGTGACAGGAAACTGGATAAACTTTTTAAGGGTAGGTTTGGTTTTAAAAGCGAATTTTGTATTTAAAAAGAAAGATGCCGTCATGGCCAGGGCAAAGGCGAAGGTGAACGCCAGCTGGTAGGGGATCCCCATGGATAAAAACAGGTTATACCATACAAAATTATGTATGGTATTGAAACCTCCGATGATGATGAAACGAAACACTGAGGAAGTGAAAAACGATCCATCCATCAGTGCAGTCAGATATTTTTGATATACATTGGTAATTTTATTTGCCATTATTTATACCTTCCCCGTTTATATTGGTTTCCTGTACTAGAAAATGCGGTCGCCGCTTGACTTCATAGTAGATTTTGCCGAGATATTCGCCCAGTATGCCGATTGAGATCAGGATCACCCCGCCCATGAACAGTATGGCGAAAATCAGGGTAAAATAACCTGGGGATTCGATCCCCACGACCATTACCCGAATGAGGGAGTAAATGATATAGATCAAGCCCAGGGTCATCACGAAAAAGCCGAAGTAGACCGAGATCCTCAGGGGCCTGTCATTGAAGGACATGATTCCGTCAATGGCATAGCGGAAGAGGGCGGAGGGGTTCCACTTGGTAACGCCCTGTTCCCGTTGGACATTTTCGTATTCAATGATGGTAGATTTGAAACCGATCCAGGAGAAGAGCCCCTTGCTGAATCGGGTATATTCGTTCATGGAAAGGAGGGCGTTCACGGCTTTTCTCGATAGCAGCCGAAAATCCCCCACCCCGTCCTCCAGCTTCACGTCGATCAAATGATTGACGATCCGGTAATACCACTGGGTCAAGCGGGTCCGGCGCTTATCCTCACCGGTCCGGGTCCGTTTGGCGATGACCTGGTCAAAGCCAGCTTTGGATTGTTCGATCATCATTGGGATCAGCTCCGGTGGATGCTGCAAATCCGAATCCATGATGAGACAGCAGTCGCCTGTGGCATAGGACAAACCGGCCAGCATGGCGGCTTCTTTTCCGAAGTTCCTGGAAAAGCTGATGTATTTGACTCGCTCATCCTTAGCTGCCTGTTTTATTTCATCCAGGGTATTATCCCGGGAGCCATCGTTGATGAATAATAGTTCAAAAGTATAGCCGTTGATCCTGCCGTCTTTCGTCAGGATGTCGGATACTCTGGAGTGGAGCAGTCGGATGGATTCCTCTTCATTGAAGGCCGGAACAATAACCGATATTTTCATGGAATGTTACCTCATATTTAAGCAGGAATACCGTCAGGGTTGATTCTGAGCATCCTGCAATAGCTTGGATATATTTTCGATTCACACCTTTGATTATAACTTATTTCTTCTTTAATCTCCCTTACAAATCACGGTTTTTCTTATAGCGGGAGGCTTTTCTTCGTCGTTCCTGACGTTTGGCCAGCATTTTCTTGTGGGTGTTGGATCTCATCCGCAGCAGTTTGAGGAGAATGACCACGAGGAGGATCAATCCGATCAGGGCACCGGCAAGGGCGATCAAGTAAGTCGCTGCATTGGGGATGAACAGGAGATCCATGGTGGAGGACTCGGCGATTGAGTAGGATTTAATCTCTGTGTCGTGGAAACGGACGATGAGATCCGCTGCCTTGGCGCCCTTTTTCAGGTTGAATACATCAAGATCCGCCGCCGGCACCAGGTCCACTGTGGTGGTTTGGGCGTTCAGAGTGTTGTTATAGAAGGCGATATCCTCAAAGGCAGTGGACTTGACGGATAATTTTTTGTCCGCACCGAACCATTTAAAGACTTTATAGTCGATTTCAATGGGCTCCACTGGATCGCCAGCCAGGATGTAAGGAGTTTTCTTCATGGCGAAGGATTCATCCGCCAGGGTTTTGGCATCTGTGAAGGGTTGGCTGGAACCAAAATTTGAACTGGAGTTCAAAACCACAGTCACAATGTCCCGGCCGTCTCGGGAATATACGGAAGCCAGGCTGCTCCCAGCCTCCTCCGTGTAGCCGGTCTTGGAAGCCACATTGCCGTCCTCCCCAAGAGTCTGTGCGGAGTGCTCAATGACTCCAATGGGCTGCCCGGTGGTCCGGATGTCCTTGGAGCTCTGCCCCAGGATGGTCTTGAGGGCGGGGTTTTCATAGGCTGCTTTCATCAATTTTGCCAGATCCAGGGCGGTGGAATAATGGTTTTCATCGTGGAGGCCTGTAGGGTTGGCAAAATTGGTATCATTCATGCCCAGGGTTTTCCCTTTGGTGTTCATCATTTTCACAAAGTTTTCCACCGTGCCGCCCAGATCCACGGCGGCCACGATGCTCATGTCGTTGGCACTGGGCAAGAGCATGGCATAGAGGCAGTTTTCCACGGTGACCGTATCTCCGGAATAAAGGATATATAAGTTCGTATTGATGGAAAAGGCCGGGGCTGCCAAAGCCGGTTCCGTGATTGTCAGATAATCCGTCAATACCCTGTTTTCAGCCAGAATCAGGGCGGTCATGAGCTTAGTGATGGAGGCCGGGTACATTTTTTTGGC
>CAZOTM010000196.1:1584-4390 GCA_964582675.1 uncultured Clostridiaceae bacterium | reverse complement strand
ACATCATCATATTCGCATATCGTAATACATTAATATAATATTCCTCAGCTTTTCCTTTGTCAATCAAAATTTATAGATATCCATATATTTAACCCCCAACAGTCCTCACTCCATTCTTTTTCTTTACTGGGGAGGCATAATCAGTCTAACCTGCCGTTTCTTAATGGGAGAAGCACCGCGATCGCTTCAGCTCCCACCCATTGGCAACAGTCAGTTGCCTTAACTGCCAGGTCGATTTCTCCTCGGGAATCTGGATCATTTTTACAAAAATCTGTTTTACAATTGCCAGTTTTACAAAGACTAGCTTCCATGTGCTGTGTTACAAAAACCAGTTTTTATGATCTGTTTCCGGAATCTGTTTTCCAATTAAACAACCAGCCTTACCAATTTTCATAGAAAAACCGGTAAGGCTGGTTTTGATTTATGTTGAAAATGGTCCCTTCTGAAATCAGCCTGCCCGATTGAACTTCAGGCGTTTCCGGATAAAAAATGTCCGTCTTTCCCGGCAGCTTTGATCAACGGGCCGATCGTTTCATCCGGGATCGGATCACCCAGGGGAGGTAGAAAACCAGCCACACAGCAAAAATCAACAGAACGGTGGGGATCAGGTATCCCGGATTGCCAAACCACTTCTCAAATATCTCCAGGGGGGTGTCCTTTGGGGCATAGCTTAAAAACATATAGTTGCTCCCAATCAGCTGGTTCACCGTCCAGGCGATTCCGGCAAACATCAAAAGGAGCGCCGCACAGGCGGGAAACCGCCGAATATCGGGCCGGTACCCATCCACTAGCACCCAGATGAGGGGCAGCAGGATCAGGATCATATGGGCCATGGCAAACTGCAGGTAATAATAGCTGAGGATGGGATATAAGCCCATTCCCGGGGTGATGATGGAGGATATCGCTCCAGGCAGGCTGCAACAGTAGCCAAATTCCTTTAAAATCGTCCGCCCGGAAATGACCGCTGCAAATTCCACCATCACTGAAATAGTGCAAAGATGGAGGGGGAGCATCTCCACGATGGAATAGTGGCCGATGGAGGCCGCCCAGGTCCAGCGGCCAAGATATCCGGCCAGGAGTAGAATGGCTGCTCCAGTTTGGATCCGCTGCCTGACCATGGTATTCTGTTTCCGATAATATAAGATGATAATAACAATCAGCAGCAGGACGACTGCCACCCAAGTGAGATGGACCGGGCCAAAGGTCGTGACGCCTACATCCGGGGGCAGATCGGTTTCATAGGTCCAAAAATATTTCAGCATTCTCCAAAACCTCACTGATCTTGTCTTAATCTATCTGAATCATCCTGCCAGGGAACCAAAGGATCCGTTTCGTCCAGTCTTCGCCCGCCGTCTGATTCTTGATAAAAAGCTGAGAAACACCGCCTCTACGGCGTTTTGAATTATGGCAGCCATGACATTTCTGCGCTGCCGCCGCCCAATCAATGGGACACTGACTGCCAGCTGCCCGTTGATTGGACGGACTGAACAATCCCAAGTCTAGAAACCAATCTATAGAATTCCAGCCCCAGGACCCAGCCTCCATTATGCCCAGACCGTCTCAACAATTGGAAAGGACATAGAATTGACTTAATCCTTGTAATTGTTGAATCCATGCCAATCCTTCACTCTTCTCCCATATCACCTTAGTTTACAACAGCCGTTTATTGGCCAATTTTTTATCGCTCCAGCCTTGCCCCTTGGCCCATTCTTTCAAGTCGCCGATTTCTGCCTTGTCCTCCCCTTCATAGATTACTGCCAGCATATCGGCATACCCGCCAAGGCCGCCCACATCATCCAGGACGGGCAGCCCAGCCTTATGGAGACAAACGGGTTTATGAGCGCTCAGGACCAAATGGGCGGCCTCTTCCAGTTCGGCGGCGCCCAGGAGGTTTTGCTCCAGGAGATCATCGCAGTTGGGCAGCTTGGTGATTTCAATCAGCCAACCATCCCCGAAGTCATAATCATACAAGAGCTGCCTGGTCACGGGGAACACACCGCGGGTTTGGAGGGCTTCTCCCTCGGCGGCAAGCACCTGATTGACCTCCAGCCGCTCTAAAAGGCTTTCCGTGCCGCTTTCCAGGTGGATCGACGAATTCATTTCTTCAATGGTCAAGTCGATGAGGGGGGCCCGCCGCAGCGTCTTCATTTCAGCATTCTCATCGTTTTTGGTCCGCTCCCAAAAATCGTTGAAGGCTTCCTTAACATCTACCATGGGAAAATAGGCCAGTAAGTTGGCCATATCCCCTTTGGCGATGGCCTCCTTCTCAATGGTTCCGCCGTAGCGATAAGGTCCGGTGTATTTTTTCTTGAGCCAGGCAGCGAAACTGCCTTTGCTGTAATCCTCATCCCAAAACAAGTCCCGCTCCGCTTCTGAGGGCGGCTGAAACAGGATCCCCACCAAATCAGCCCAGCCCTTCACCGTATTGCCCGTCAATTTCTGAAAAAGATCCTCTGGCAGATAAAACCGGCGCAGGTGGGAATTTTGCCAGCCAAACAGTTTTTGGATGGCATAATGGAGATTATGCAGGGGCATATCCGATGGGATCAAAATATCCCGCTCGATGGTATATCCCGTAATTGATTCGCCGTAGCGCTTCATCATCCGTTGCTGATCATCTGCCAGATACCTATCCACCAGCTCCAAATGGAGACGCACCGGGGTTATGTTACCTTCATTTATATCTGTTGCAATTTCCTTACTCAATTTTTTCACTCTCCCATTTCATGGTGATCCAATCCAAACCTGGCTGATATATTATCCACCTGGATTTTGACCAATCCTAATAATTCTATTCTACCATTTT
>CAZOTM010000196.1:0-1484 GCA_964582675.1 uncultured Clostridiaceae bacterium | reverse complement strand
CAAACGGAACCGCTTTGGAAAGGCTTGGTTGAAACGCTTGGGGAAACGTTTGGGCAGCATCTCCAAATCATTTTATCAGGCTGATTCCACCTTAAATTATCCAACGGTCATGGAATACATTGAAAATTAACAGTTAGTCTATATCCCATTTTCAGCTTTCCTGTACTATCTACATCATAATACTTGGATGCAAAATTCAGAAAAAGGCTGTTTACCCAGGGAGAGAAAGTAGAAAGCATTACAGATTTTCAGAAAAAAATAAATAAGTAGGAGTTCATCATGGGAAGAGTTATTCATTTTGAGATCCATGTCGACGACATGGAGCGGGCGAAGAAATTTTATGGTGAGGTTTTCGGCTGGACCTTTGAGGATTGGACTGCCTATGCAGGCTCTCCTTACTTTGGGACAGTCTCCGGAAAAGAGGGTGAACGTGGCATTGAGGGAGCTCTGATGCAGCGGATCGGCCCCAAGCGCGCCGTCGGTCAAAGCGTCAATGCCTTTGTCTGCACCCTGGGTGTGGAAGACTACGATGCGACGGAAGCTAAAATCCTTCAAATGGGCGGGAAGCTGGCCATGCCAAAGACTGCCCTGACGGGAATGGCCTGGCAGGGCTATTACATCGATACGGAGGGCAATCTCCTCGGCATCCACCAGCCGGACGAGACTGCCAAGTAGTCCCCGGAAAAGAATCTTAAAAAATTGGATCCTCATGGTCTGAAAGCGCCTCATCCCTAAATGAGCTCTTCAGACCATGAGGATCCCTTTTATTCTTCCCAAACCATCGGATCAGGCGCCTCATCAAGTCATGGAGTCACGGTTGGATCAACCTCCCAAGGATTACTCCGACTGTTTTATATGCAAGCCAATCTGTCGAGCCGCAAAACCAGGCAGGTTTCATTCCCGGTTTCATTCCCGGTTTCATTCCCGGTTTCATTCCCGGTTTCCTTTGTCCCTTTGGCTGGCTTGTTACTATCAGTTTATTTTTCGGTTGGTTTTCATCAGGTAAAATATGGTCCCCATGAAAACTGTAAAAACTTATTCCCTATTATTACTTGACATGTTCCTATTTATTCCTTATAATAACCTTAACAAGACCAATAAGGAGGTTTAAGTTATGACTAAAGATTATTACACAGTCGAGCAGATCGCAGAAATGCTGGACATCCATCCCAAGACCATCCAGCGCTATATCCGGGAAGGCAGGTTAAAGGCTGCCAAGGTCGGCAGATCCTGGCGGGTGAACGGCCATGATTTAAGCCTGTTTGTGGAAGGCACCAAAACGGCGGCGCCGGGTTTGGAGATCCCCGTGGATCCCCATGTCATTGCCTCGTCGGTCATCGATATCCAGTCTGTGGACAAAGACAATGCCATCCGGATCATGAACACATTAACCGCTGCCCTGAATACCAAACCCACGGAATACGGCCAGTCCACCCTGCAATGCCAATATATCCAGCGGGAGGCTATGGTCCGGGTCACCCTGT
>CAZOTM010000195.1:0-4405 GCA_964582675.1 uncultured Clostridiaceae bacterium | reverse complement strand
GAGTAAAGGATGGTGGAAATCAAGGTGATCAGGGCGATCACCCATGCCCAGTCATTGCCGTAGCCAGCAAATCCCTCCGGAGCGGCCGAAGCATTGCTCATGGCATTGGCGCAGAGGGACAAGCCGATGATGATGGCCACCGAGCCCGTCACCGTAGCCGGCAGGACTTTCTCAATGAGTTTGGCGCCGTACTTCTTAATGATGAAGCCGGCGGCGATGGACACCAGTCCGGACATCATAATCCCGAACTGAGCCATGGAGATCCGCTGGTTCAGGGATAAATGCTGATAAGCCGCCCCGCCCATGATGGAAGCGATGGCCGTGATGTAGGAAAAGCTGGAACCGTAGTATAGGGGGATCTGCCGTTTGGTAAACAGCAGGAAGGCCAAGGTGGCCAGACCGGAGGCAAAGATCGTGGTGGAAACATGGAAGCCGGTGATCAGGGCAACCAGGACGGTTGCCGGGAACATGACAACGATCTGCTGCAAGGCAAAGAAAAATAATTCCGCTGGTTTTGGGGTCTCATCGGGAAGAAATCCCGGAACTCTGTTCGTCATTGTAAACCTCCGCTAAATTAGAATTAGTGCTAAAATGGCAATAAAAAAATCCTGCCTGAGCAAGATCACATAGGTATCCGGTTTATGTTCATCTTGCGGTTTCTCAGAACCCTTTTAAAGATTTTCCACTGTTCATTGTAAACAGCCTTCCGGCTTTTTACAACCGGCATTTTCATTTCGGGAGATATTTGCCATTTAAGCAATTCACCGCTGACCCTGCTCGATTTTCGGCAATCCCTGCCCCATGGGCAGGACCACTCTGGCAATCCGCCGCCGAAGGCCATCCCCATACTCCCCCAGCATCGAAAGCAGCCGGCTCCGGCCCTGGCGCTGTTTCCATTGCCAAATTGCCGAAGCCTGCTGCTGATATCAACCTGAACTTATTGTGCATCGAACATATTCACATTCAACTTATTCACATTGCCCGCATTCTATATTCAGTTTATTCCACGGTTTTCGTGGCCACGATATCGATCCCCAGATTCATGACATTGGTGCAGATGACATCCCCCCGCCGGACGGGTTTACCGGCATAGATCCTCGACAGCACCCGGGATATGGGCACAAACAGTTCCATCTCCACTGGTTCTCTGGTCTTCACCGGTACCACTTCAATGTTGTTTTCATCCTTGCATCTTACCAGGGAGGTAAAATAGGCTTTC
Source organism: uncultured Clostridiaceae bacterium (assembly GCA_964582675.1). Taxonomy (GTDB): domain Bacteria; phylum Bacillota; class Clostridia; order Clostridiales; family Clostridiaceae; genus JG1575. Next base: position 3,186 of record CAZOTM010000195.1, on the reverse strand, counting down.
ATTCCACAACGCTCCTTCCAAGTTCCCATAAAAATGTTCCAACAAAATAGTTCAACAATAGGTTCCGGCTGAGCCCTTCCGACGCTTGCTTTGATCCATGGATTTCCGAATGGATTTGCTTAATGGATTGCTAAATGGAATCAAATTCCTTGATCCGGGCGGTCAATATCCGGGAGTCCTTTCGGTCGTTGATGATCTCCTCAGGTTTTTTACCCAGTTCCCTGGACAGGATTTTCAGGATGGCGTTCAAACAGTAGGCTCCCTGGCAGGAGCCGAAGACGATCCCGGTCCTGCGCCGAACGCCCTCGATGGTCCTGGCGCCCAAAGGCCGCCGGATGGCGTTGACGATCTCACCCTCGGTGACCAGGCTGCAGGGGCAGATCATCTTCCCGTAGCGTTCATCGAATTTGATGGCTTCGTTTCTCTCCTCATTGGACATCTCCCGGAAGTTGTAGTACTGCCTCCGCTTAAAAATATAATCCCGGTTTTTGGTGGCTTTGAACTTGCTGACCACCATTTCCTCCACCTTTCGGGTGATCATGGGCAGCACCGCATACAAATTATGGTTTTTGCACTGGAGGTTGATATACCCGGCTTCCTCAGACAGGTCGGTGATGGTCACCGGATCGTCATAGAAGCTGGTGACTGTCAAAAGGTCCACCCGTTCTGCGGGAAAGGGGCCGATGATCCCTTCCGCCGTCTTTTTTACGCTTTTATAGTCCATGCGCAGGGGGGTCTCCACCGCCACCACCGTATTTCCGGAAAAGGTGGGCATGATGGAGGTGGCGTTGCCGTCTTCCCGGAAGATATTGAGCATGGTCTTGATATCCGTGTTGAAATTCTTCTCCAGGAGCATGGTCTCCAGGGGAATGTTGCTGGATGCCACTTTGGCTTCCTTATGGCCCAGATACAGGTCGTTAAAGGCGGTGATCACAGCCACACGGCAGGTATAGCGGGATTTATCGGTGATTACCCTGACTTCATCCCGACCGCTCTTTTCAATGGCTTTGACCTCTTCCTCCAGCCGGAAGCGCACGCCGTTGTCAAAGGCAATTTCTCCAAGGGCTGTGGCAAAATCATAGGGGGAGATGATGCCGGTTTCCAGATGGTGGAGAATGTTTCTGGCATCGTCCTTAATTTGAGGGGACAGCTTTTGCGCATCTGCGGCGCTGATCTGCCGCACCCCCTGGATCCCCCGGCGGGCGATCCGCTCCTTGACTGCCTGGAATGATGCATCGGACTCATAGACCGAAAGGGAGGGCTCCACTCGAAAATCAAGGTTTAGGGCTTCCGCAATGCGGAGGAGCTCAGTTTTTGATTCCTTCAGGTCGAGGAAGAGCCGCTCGTCGGGAATGTCCGTTCCATCGGAAATGAAGGAGGTTATAAACGGAGCCACATCCTCGGCAATGTCAAAATTTCGTTCGATGACCGCTATGTTCAGGTTGTATTGGGACAGGGCACAGGCCGTTGCGCAGCCTGCCAGACCTCCCCCCAGAATGATCACATCATAATCCATAGATATCCTCCGTAATAAAACCCTGCTCTGTCAATTCCTCTTCGATCAATCCAAGGGACGCTTCATCCTGGCAGGTCACTGTGTGCATGTGGACGCCGCCGGTCAATTCCGACAGGGGAAGGGCCCCGGATTTTTTAAACTCATCCAGGAATTTTTCCAGGTCATTCAACGTCCTGATGTAGAGGTTGCCCTTCAGTTCTCCGTAGTAGGGGTGCTCAATGACGATATCCTCCGTGGTGCCGCCGTATTTTAAGATGATCCTCAGTTCATCGTACATTTCATCTCCAGTGTGGCGAACCCGGAAGATCCGTTTATGGACGGCCTTATCCTTTAAGGCCAGGTAACCGCCAAAGGTGGATACAATGGAGGGGTCGGCGGCCTTTATGATGGCCAGGTCCTTGACGACGACCTGGCGGGTGACGTTGAACGCTTCGGCCAGCTCCTGCCCCTTGATGGGCTGAGGGCTGGTCTTTAATAAGTTCAAAATTGCTTTTCGCCGCTTGTCCGTATCCATTTTATCACCATCAGCTTTCATCATCGGCAGTTTGCAAGAGGCGCCAGACTTCAGTTTCCTTTGAATTCAGCTCCAACCCCCTTAGGCTCTTTTGATGATGGAGCGAAATGATCTTATACAAATAGGGATAAGGGGCAAAGGATTCCTTGGCCAGGACCAGCTCCCGACTGTAGTCGGGATGGCGATAATAAATCTCCATCATCCTGGATTGGGGGATCCGCTTCCCCCGGTCAAAAACCAGTTTAGCCAGCAGGACGGCCAGGGATTTTTCCAGGACATTCATCCCGTAATGGATTTTACCCAAGTCATGCAGTAAACCGGCTTTTATGATGTAAAAGCGTTCCCGGTCCTCCAGGGGCGGCTGAAAAGCCGTTTTTATAAGTTCCGCCAGCTTTCTCGCCACTGCGATGCTATGGAGGATCTCGCCTTGTCTGAGTTGAAGGAACAATTCCTTTTCCCCCGGATTCAGATATCCATCGACAAATTCATAATCGGCTTTGCGAAAGCCTGCGGTGACATCCATCATCGCCTGCCTGATTCTTCCCATGGCATTTCCCTCATACTCGCTTTCCCTCTTCCCAAATCCCCTCTTTCCCTATTCTATCATTTTTCACAGTTCTCTACTAATATAAGTAAACCAGGCCTGTGGATAACTCAGAAAACGATCACTTTCCAATCCATTTTTGCCGATTTATTAAAAAGTTATGCACTTTTACCCTGACTTATGCACAGAATCCTGTGCATAAGGTTTCTGGCAAGAATTGTCTGACAACTTCCAGAACTATGTAAACCTGTGACTTCTCTCCTTGATATTCCTTGCTTTCCGGTTATTTATCTGGGCTAAAATAATATTTTTGACTCCGCCTGAGGGGGGATCCTCCGGAGAGGTTCCGGTTTTCCCCTGTCCAAGGACTCCAAGGTTGGCAAAAATCCCCGCAGACTCTCAAATATCATGATTGCAGCCTGGTCACCGGGTGACCCGGTTTCAATGGTTGGTCATGATTTTCACTGCCGATTCCGGTTTTTTGCCACATCTTAGTCATCCGGCCATCGAAAACCTGTTCCCGGTGTGACCTGGGCTAAAATTCCCCCCAGGAATTGTGAATGATTATTAAACCGTCATTTATTACGTTGACATTAACATAATATAAATAAT
>CAZOTM010000194.1:0-4457 GCA_964582675.1 uncultured Clostridiaceae bacterium | reverse complement strand
GGAGTTGTTGGCTTAAAACCTCTTATCGCCATTTTTATGTCCTCCTGTGTATTTATTGTCTGGCTTTACTTGCCAATATTCACTAACCCTCTAAGGATTAGTTGATGTTCTCAAAGAACTCAATGGTCTTTGAATCCTCGGTCAGGGTAACGACCGCTTTTTTCGTATCCGGTCTTTTACCTACATGGACTCCGACCCGCTTTTCTTTGCCGAGTCTGTTCTGAGTCATGACCGAAGCCACCTTTACGCCGAATACTTCTTCCACTGCGCGCTTGATCTGGGTTTTGTTGGCATCGGGTGCAACAACAAAAGTGTACTTTTTCAAGGACATGCCGTCCATTGATTTTTCAGTGATAACAGGCTTTCTTATGATATCCCAGCTTGTTCTTTTCATTATGCGTACACCTCCTCAAGTTTTTTGGCTGCGTCGGCGGTAAGGATCAGTTTCTCATACTTGATGATGTCGTAAACGTTGATGTTGTTGCAAGGTATGATGGAAACGCCCTCGATATTTCTGGCTGACTTATAGGCATTGAGATCTGATTCGGCAGTGACGATCAAGGCCTTTTTAGCTTCCATGTTTTTGAGCATGGCCACGATGGTCTTGGTTCTTGGTGCATCCATGGTCAGGTTGTCGACTACCATCAGGTTATTGTCTACTACCTTTGAGGACAAGGCCGACTTCATGGCGACCAGTCTCATGCTCTTGGGTATTGATGTCCGGTAGCTTCTGGGCTTCGGAGCAAATACAATACCACCCTTGAACCACTGAGGAGATCTGATGGAACCCTGTCTTGCGCGACCGGTGCCCTTCTGTCTCCACGGTTTGATACCGCCGCCTCTTACTTCAGCTCTGGTCTTGGCAGACTGTGTACCCTGCCGTTTATTGCCCTGGATGGCCACGATCACTTGCTGCATGGCAGCTTCGTTCACAGGGAATTCGAATACGTTCGAATTGAGTTCGAAGTCTCCCACCTGGCTGCCTTCCAAGTTATATAATTTTACTTTAGGCATAATATGTATCCTCCTTTCCCTAAGCCTTGACGCTATTTCTTATAACGACTGTTCCCTTGTTTGGTCCCGGGATACCGCCTTTGATCAGAATAACGTTTCTTTCTGGCATAACCTTGACGATTTCAAGGTTTAACACTGTTCTGTTAACATTTCCCATCTGGCCGGGCATCTTCCGGTTTTTGAATGTTCTGGAAGGATCCGAGGAAGCTCCCTGGGAACCCGGTGCCCTATGGAATTTTGAACCGTGGGTTTCAGGTCCTCTTTTAAAGTTCCATCTTCTGATGACACCCTGGAAGCCTTTACCCTTTGAAATACCGGATACATCGATTTTCTCTCCGGCTTCAAATATATCAACTTTGATTTCATCTTTCACATTGTATGAAGCAATGTCTTCAAGTCTGAATTCTTTCAGGAATCTTCTGGGTTTAACCCCTGCCTTGGCAAAAATTCCTTTTCTCGGCATGTTCACGAGATTTTCCCGGATTTCGCCGAAGCCTACCTGAAGTGCATTGTAGCCTTCTTTTTCATCGGTTTTGATCTGGACGATGACATTGGGAAGCGCTTCAACTACCGTTACCGGTACTGCTCTGCCCTTTTCGTCAAATATCTGGGTCATTCCGATTTTCTTTCCCATTATCGCTTTTTTCATTTTACTACCTCCTGTAATGATTAGCGGATCGCAAATTTTAAACCTGCGGTCATAATGATCTAAGAGTTACCTAAACCATTTTTTATAGCTTGATTTCGATGTCCACGCCAGCCGGAAGATCCAGTCTCATAAGCGCATCGACGGTTTTGGGGGTTGGGTTGATGATGTCGATCAATCTCTTATGGGTTCTGATTTCGAACTGCTCTCTTGCATCTTTGTACTTGTGAACTGCTCTTAATACGGTGATGATTTCCTTGTCGGTGGGGAGCGGAACCGGTCCCACTACCTTTGCGCCTGAATTCTTTGCAGTTTCCACGATCTTGGAAGCGCTCTGATCCAATAAAGTGTGATCGAATGCCTTCAATTTGATTCTGATTTTCTGAGTTGCCATTTTTTTACCTCCTTTTTCATGTACGTAAACTTCAACGCACAACAGCGGACATCATAAACTGGTCCGGGTGTATCTTCCAAAAAGACTCACACGAACAGAAGATGATACCTTCGCCCCGATTTAAAATCGGAACTGGCTCATCAGGAATTCCCTGGAAGTCCAGCCACCTCCTGAGTCCTCGCTACTGTTTCGCAACTTAACTATAGTACCAGAATTTACTCGATACTTCAATACATTTTCCAAAGATAATTCAATGTTTCTTCGAATGTTTTCGAATGGTTTCGAATTATTTTCTCCGGAATGATATCGTAAAAATCAAGTGAATCCGGCATTTTAACCAAGCCTTATTATTATACCCGAGTCTAAGTCCGCTTACAATGCCCATTCCCGGTGATGCTTCATTTTAGCCCTGATCCGGCCGGCGTTTCCTCCCCCTGTCCCCGGGAGCCCTCCCGTCCGATCCTTTGGACGGATCCGCCATAGGCTGGCTCAGCCCGGGCATGAAAATTTTAATTATCTTAATATCGTATATTTTTATTGACTTACGATAAATATTTAATATAATTAAGTTATCCGGTCCTTGGGGGCGATTCAAACCCACAGCTTCTGTACCGACAAATTCTCCATCCCGATCAACGAGGTGATCCATTCCATGAAAAAAAATATTTTTAATCCACCGAATACCCAGGTTTTTTCAACCACAAACGGAGATTCCGGCCCTATGGAAAATGCCATGAAAAACAGCTCTGCCGGGGCCGTCCAAAACTCCGGCCAGCCCCCGGCTGATCCCGCGGCGGATCAGCCTCTGGTCAAGGAGGATCTCCTGCCTTTGGCCAAACGCCGCGGGTTTGCCCTGATAGCCCTCCTCGGCGGTTGGTTTTTCACCAATGAGTATCTGGAGTATTTCGGCGGGGTTTATCCGCTGCTGTTTGCCGCTGCCTTCCTCCTCCTGACCCTATGGTTTATTTCAGGCAGGAGGAAACTCCATTTGAAACGCCCGCTTTTCCTGCTGGCCTCGGCCGCCCTTCTGATCGGCTCCGGCCGCTTCATGGTTTATGGCGCCGACGAGATCAAAGAGCTGTGGTTCCTCCTGCTGCCCTTGCTGGGGGTATTCGCCGTCCTGAATGCAACGGAGGAGTATGAGGGCTTTTCCCTCCGGCCCATCACCGATACCCTGGCTGCAGTTTTCCTTCAGCCCTTTGCATCGCTCCGCAAAATCCCCGGGTTCCTGCGGGCGGCCTCCGGGGAAGCCAAACTACCCCGGGGCAATTCCGAAATCAGCCGGGGCCTCCTCATTGCCCTGCCCCTGACGGTGGTTCTGGCAGCCCTGCTGTTTTCCGGGGACCTGAACTTCCAGACCGCAGTGCGCCAAATCCTCCAAAACTTTAATTTAAACAATCTTCCCGATTTATCCGAATTGGTTTTTCGATTGATCCGCACCCTGATCGGCGGGATCTACTATTTCGGTCTGGCCCTGGCCATCCTCCTGCATAGGCCGGCCGCTCCGTCCAGTGAAGGCAAAACTTCCCAGCCAGCCCTTCCCATCACCACCACCAATACCATCCTCCTGGCAATCAACCTCTTGTTTTTCGTTTATACCGTGGTTCAGCTCAAGACCATCGGGGATACCGGATCCCTGAATACGGCCTCCGCCGTCTCCTACCATGCCCGTTCCGGCTTTTTCAGCCTTCTCCAGGTCATGGGGATCAACTTCGTCCTCCTGGTCGTTCTGCGGAAAAATACCCGGGCCGGATCCGCCAATGCGGTATTGGCTTCAAAGCTCCTTTATGCCCTGACCTGGGTGTTTACCGGCGGGCTGATCGTGACCAGCTGGCTCCGCATGGATGTCTACGAATCCGAATACGGCTGGACTTACCTCCGAATCCTGGTCAGATTCTCCCTGGTATTTTTCATCCTCCTCCTCATCGGTGTGTTCGTCTACTTTCTGAAGGCTGCCTTTCCTCTGGTCAAGGCGGGGATAAGCGCTCTGTTATGCCTGTTTATCCTCCTCAGTGTCCTGAATCTGGACGCCCTCATCGCTGCCAAAGCCGGGGAGATCTATCAGACCCGCCACCGGCTGGATACGGCTTATCTGTCCAATCTGTCCGCCGATGCCTGGAACACCCTGTCCAAAACCTTCCACTTCGGCTCCGCCATGGATGAATTGGAACGGGACCTCTATGCAAAAACCAGGGATCATCTGGACCAACTGCGCGCTTCCAGCCAATCCAGACGGCCCCTGACCTACTCCAGGTCGGAGGCGGACTACCTCCGGCAAACCAGCCCCTGACCCAGCCGGGGATTGTCCCCAAGCACCGCCCGGGGTTTGGCAGTCATAGCCCCAGGGCAGTTATAGCCCCAGGGCAGTTATAGCCCCAGGGCAGTTTATTGGGGCTGGACAGA
>CAZOTM010000193.1:2201-4473 GCA_964582675.1 uncultured Clostridiaceae bacterium | reverse complement strand
ATCCATGATTTTAAATCCAATGTTTTCTAAGGGATCTCCTTCATAACAGTAGGTGCATAGTCCATTAAGATTTGCCTTTAATAGCTCGCCCCGGTTATAGCGTTGGGCAATGGCCTGACGATAACGCTTTAAAATATCAGCATACAGTCCGGCATCAATTTTAGTTTTAGCGGTGTTCGTTTGAACATCCGGTGATGCTTCCGCAGCCGGCAGAGTCTGAGTATCCGATACCGTCTGAGTGTCCGCTACCGCCGTGTTATTACCTGAAGTACTTGTATCAGTTGGCGAAGCTGAATTACTCGATTTCGTTGAACTGCCAGCTGTGAAGCTGGACGAACCAGTTTTATTTGGCAGAGGTTTCCTTGATTGACATCCGTTAATGGATACCGCTGCAACCAAAGCAGCCAGAAATATTATATATTTATGATTGTTCACTTTCTGCATTCTTCCAATAACATCATGCTAACCCCATGGCTTTCCCGATTGTTTGTCGTACTTTGTTTGACACTAATTGATTGCTGCAAATAGATTGCCGTCCAAACGGCAGCTATCAATATTATGATCTCGTCTCCCTATATCATACCAAATTTATTAACATATTGTGCATAACTAAAAAACCTGCCTTATCCGATCCCAACTTTACAGGGAGGCTTCGTATCGCTCACTTATGAGGGAAATTGAAAATACTGATCAAAAGCCTTATTAAAGTAATTCAGGAAAATCCAAAGATCTATCGGAAATCAGCTGAAAACCAACAGCTTGATGAGCACTTAATCGACTCTTCATCAGTCTATCCATAACCAAGGGAAGTTTCGAAGCTGGGCTGAATGAAGTTGGTAAAGCAAATCATAAAACTGGGATGAATGAAGTTGGTTGCCAATAGGGAATCGCCACTTCATGCTATAATATGGTCTGATTATCAAAAATCAATCCCAGAGGAGGCTCGGCATGATACGATTGGAAAAAAGCGCAGAAATGGATGGCGTCATGAGACAGCTGTTGGAGTCCTTAATGGAAGTGAGCAGCTACCTGTCCGAAGTAGTAGCCTTCAACGGCGAGATCCTTACCCCTGCCCGGGAAAAAGAGCTGTCCAGGATTTTGAAACGGCACAGCCTGCCCTCTTCCCTGAAACAGGATATCCGTCTGATTCGGGACAATCCTTATTTTCGGGATATCCATCTGGAGGCTGTCGCCACCCCCAAAGTACGGTATGAAACAGCCATCATCAAACGGCGCACCGTCCTAAACGTTGACTTTTACCGGCCGGTGGGGAAGTATCTCTTTCATGAGCATCCCTTGGGCTATTTTGATGAGGATCTGGAGCTGCCGGTATTGAAGGAAGGCGATAAGGTTTGGATGTCCCCGGCAGTCAGCGAGATCCAAAGCATGGGTGACGGCATCGCCAAGGGCCGTGGCCGATGCCTGACCCTGGGATTGGGGCTTGGAGTGCTGCCCTACTTGTGGCTCCTAAAAGACGAAGTGACCAGTGTCACCATCGTGGAAAAGAATCCGGATATCATCGCTGTGTTTGAGAAATACATTCGTCCCCAGTTTAAAACCCTTAAACCCATCACCGTCATTTCCGGTGATGCCTTTGACTACTATAATGAAGCCTGGCTCGCTCGATTCGAATACGTCTACGTGGACTTCTGGGAGTCCACCGGGGATGGTTTAACAGCCTATATGAAACTCATGGAAACCAAGCTCCGGCCAAGTCATGTGGATTTTTGGGTGGAGTCCTCCATCCTCCAGGATGTCAAACACCTCCTGGCCTCCTATCTCATGACCCTTTACCGTGGCGGCAGCATATATGAATTCATAGCCGGGGAGGAAGCTGAAATGAAGGTCATCGCCAAAAAAATGAACCGTTACTTTAAACTGCGGGGGGATGTTATCGCAACAGAAACTGAACTTCTCTCCCTGATCCATGACCGGGAGATCCTGCGGGATATTCTGGCCGTAACCAAATGAATTCCCGAAAGTATCCTGACCCATGGAAAATGATGGTCTGATACTACGCCCAATAATTTCTGCATTAGCGCCCCTGGCAATCCAGTTCTATTTGGAGCCTCTTCCCCGATCATTTTTCATACGGCGTTCATTTGGATGTGGTATTATCAATTGATAGTTATTCTCATCATCTCCAATTTCAGTGAAATGAGCTTTGCTATAAGCAACACTGAACCCTCAAGCCATCCTCTCCAAATGGATCTGGTCTGAAGTGAATTGAATGGAGACACGCAGAATACGAGGAGATACCTATGGATGAACG
>CAZOTM010000193.1:0-2103 GCA_964582675.1 uncultured Clostridiaceae bacterium | reverse complement strand
TGGAAGGAATCGGGACTGGTGGATGACCATAAAATATCGTTGAATTTGTTCGTCGCCTATGATCTCATTTACAACAAGACCAAGGCGGAAGACTATATCAATATCCACCCGGAGCTGGCCGGTTTTATTGAAAAGGCGGTATTCATCGGCAAAAGTGATTTGACCCGGGAGGTCGACTATTTGATAGCCGCAGAGGTAATCAATGGAACAGACGCCAAAATGATTTTTGGCAAAGGCTACGCCTCCCAGCGCAACGCCATCATTTACAGCGCCATCAAGCATAAAATGGATTATTTGATTTTCCTGGATGATGACGAATATCCGGTGGCCGTCACCAATACCCATAACCATGCAGTATGGGGCGGCCAGCACGTGTTATCGACCCATATCAAAAATATCGGGGACGCCGACATCACCCACGGGCATCATTGTGGGTATATCTCCCCTATACCCTACATGGAATACAACGAGGTCATGGCTGAAACTGACTTTCGAACCTTCATCGAAGCCATCAGCAATGATATCCTGAACTGGGATAATGTTAAAAATGTTATGAACAATGGCGGAGTGACCTATGCGGATACGGAAATACTGGTCACCGAAGAAACCAGGGAGGTAACCGAAGACAATCACACCAAATTCATTTCCGGGGCTAACCTGGGCATTAATCTGAGGGATCCCCAACGGATCTTCCCCTTCTATAATCCTCCCGGAGCCAGGGGTGAGGATACGTTTCTGAGCACCTGCCTGAGTGACCGTAAAGTTTTGAAGGTCCCCTGCTATACCTTCCATGATGGGTTTTCCACCTATAAACATTTGCTGGAAGGGGTCCTGCCGATCCAGTTAAAATTTATCAAAGCCGACACCCCACAGATCATTGATCGTTTTTATCGAGCCTGCATCGGCTGGATCCGCTATAAGCCATTACTCCTGCTGATCACTCAGCCTGACAGCTATTCAGAAAAAATCGAGGAAATACGCCGGCAGTTGAATGAGGTTTTGCCAAAAGTCGCCGCATATTTCGGGTATCCGAATTTCATGAATATCACTTCGGAGCTCGAAAAGTACCATAAGAACGTCAAGAAGCACTACCAGGGCTTTCAGGATACCCAGCGGATTTGGGCAAACATCATGGGTCATTTTGCCGGAGAAAAATAAACTCCGGGCAAATCACTCCAGCTGCAAAGCACTTAAGCTGAAAACCGGCTTCTCGAAAGAGCGCCGGTAATAAAATGAAGGTTTCAAACAAGGCAGCCGCAGATCCATTCTGCGGCTGCCTTGTTTGAATATTTATTGTTTGAAAGGTGAAGCTGGTTTCATCGACTCTGCGGTTTTCCCGAGAAGTAACAATGGTGAAAAATATTTTGCATGATTACTGCCAGGATAAAACAAAGGCTGATCAAATAATACGCCCGATTCTTTCCTGCATTGTAAGCCAGCACGTAAAATATGGTTCCCGCGCTGAGGATCACAGTCCACAGCATGACCAGCGGATCATATTTCCGGCGGCTTGCACACCTGCGATACTTGATGTAAGCCAGGATTAGCAAAGCGGCGATGACAGCCATGGCTGTCCAGCGGATGGCGGGAACGGGCCAGGCCTTTTCCCACTTGGCATTTTGATAGACCATATGACGGAGCATGCCCAGCCTGGTCCTGGTGAAATAATTGGCTGCGAATGCCCCCAGGAAAGCCATGACTTCCAGGACCCCGCTTAGGATGAGGCAGATCCGCCGACCATTATTTGGCTGCTTTGTCATTGGGCAGGCTGCCTACTGTGGTATATTCGACCTTTCCGGTTTTCGGATCCCCCACCTGCACCGGCAGATCATTGTTCATCTGCCACTGGAACCAGCCGCCATCGTAAAGGCTCATGTTCGTATAGCCGCTTTCATACATGATCAGGAAAGGAATGGTTGCCCGCCAGCCCGTACCGCAATAAAAGGCCAGGTGGTTTTCCAATGTGAAATCAAGACCTTTCCAAAGCTCTTTCATTTCGTCCATGGTGATGTAGGTCCCGTCTTCGTTGGTATAATCCTCCATGTGGTAAGGATCACTGCCGGCTTTGCCCCAAACGGCGCCCTTGGGTTCGCCGGCTTTGTC
>CAZOTM010000192.1:0-4586 GCA_964582675.1 uncultured Clostridiaceae bacterium | reverse complement strand
CCGATGGCTCCCATGGCATTGATCCCCAGGGTGACGATAAAAATTAGTCCATTGATCCAGGCTTTTTTTGTACGTTCCATTTTATTTCTCCTTAAGTTTGAATTTTTGATATGAGGTTTCATAACTGGTTTGATAATTGGTTGGGTAATTGGTTGTTACACTATTTTGCCCATGCTGGTTTCATGGTCTGGTTTGATGCATTGGTGTTAATGATCGGGGGAGTTTGTCTGTCGTCTGTTCCTCTGGGCGGTTATCGCCCGACAGTTGGTCCTATGACTTGGATTCTTCCCGGATGAGGTTTCCCGTGATGGTCTGGCTGATCCGGTGGAAAGCGGCAATGTCTTCCGGACTGAGTCCCTGGAAGCAGGCTGCCTCCCATTGGTTAAGGATCTCCTGCAGCTGGGGAACGAGCTGTTTCCCCTCCCCGGTCAAATGGCAGACCTTGTTACGCTTATCACCATCGTCCGTCGCCCGGCGGATCAGCTGCTTTTCCTCCATGGACTGGAGGAGCTTGGTCACATTGGCCTTATCCGTCTGCAGAAAAGGGATCAGGCGGACCTGGGGGATTCCCGGCACCTGATGGATGACCAGCATCACCACCAGCTCATGCCACTCCATCCCCAGGGGGCGGAGCCGTTCATCCAGCTTCTGTTTGCCGTATTTGTTGAACATACTGATATCGCATATAAACATGGCTTCAACTCCATTAATAGTTGTCTAATACAATTGTATATTACAACTATCCTGAATTCAATCGTTGAATTTTTAAAATTCTGTGAAATCATAGCATCTTATCCCTAAACGGCTGAACAGCTCCTCTCCGCCGCCTGGATGTGACCAGAGGAGCCAAACTATTGGCTTTCGAAAACTCCATCTTGCGCATAACTGGGCAGGCATTGCCCAACATCACCTATCCTCGGCCGGTCTCCCGTTTCGGATGCGCCCCCTCCCTGGGCTGGCCTTTCACCTAGCCGGCCGGATAGATCTTCACTGACGGGAGACATTTTGATCCGATCCCCTGGCTTAATGGATCCCGGGGCTGAACGGGCAATGGGGCAAAAGTCATCTCAAATGGGCAACGACGGAAATATCAATCGGTTAGTTTGCTATATTTGCTATAATGGAGGTAAGGGCTCTCTGATGCGACAGAAGACCAAAGCCGCTCAGGCTTGGTCACAGCTCTGGACCTTACACTAAAATTTGTACGAAAGGGATTTAGCCATGGAAGACCATAGTTTTGAAGATTTTTCCAAAATGATCAAGGATATCCTCCGGGAGCAAAACATTGAAGATGCCGTTCCCACCGCGCCAGTCCATGGACTGGCAGAAACCCTTGCCTCGAAGGGCCTCCCGGAACTCCAGGGGTTAGCCGGGGGCCTTGGGATCGACCAAGCCGCCAGTCTCTCCCAGGCAGAACTGATCGAAAAAGTCGCTCTGGCGATGCAGGACCCGGAGGAGCTGACGGCGATGCTCTGCCTCCTCAGCGAAAAGGAACTGGCGTTTTTCCAGGAAACGGCCGCTCAGGAAGAGTCGGTCCTGGAAATGATCAGGCCCGATCAATACTTCCGGCTCTTGGATCTGGGCCTGCTGCAACTCTTTTATCACCAGGATCAGCTCTATGCCGTAGTGCCCCAGGAGATCCAGGCGGCCTATGAACAGCTCAAGGCTGGCGATTATCGAGGGGCGAAACCCCTGTCTGACCACTTGCATAAATACGCTTTGGCCGCCGTATCTCTCTATGGCTTAATCACCCTGGAGGAACTGGCTACTCTGTATAACAGCCAGAACCAGACGCTACTGACCGCTGAGGAACTCTCAGCTGTGTTGTCCAAGTATGCCTTAAGAGGCTATGGCTATGCCTTCTGGGAGGACTATATCGTCCATTTGGACCTCCTGGAAGAGGATGGTCAGGATGCGCAACACATTCTCAAAGAGCGGGCCGGCAAGACCCGCTATACACCGCCCCGGGACGAATTCCTGCGCTACACTGACCCAGAGTATTATGAAGAGACTCCCCAGATCGAAGCTTTACGGAAACGCCTGGACGATCTCCTGGAGGATTCCGAGGAAGCCGAGGAATTGGTGGATCAGATCCATGAAATGGGCGCCGCTGAAGCACCCATGGAGGAATACCTGGATCTCCTGGAAGCTTACGACCTGGATTTACCAAAAATGAAGGATATGAATAAGTTTATGGGACTCGTCATTGGCGTCATCAACAATACCCGGCTGTGGGCCAATTACGGCCATACCCCCAACGAACTCTTTTCCACCATGAGAAGCGGGGTGCCCTCCGCCCCCACCGGCGGGATGAGCTCAGGTCCCAAGATCGGCCGCAACGACCCCTGTCCCTGCGGCAGCGGCAAGAAGTATAAAAAGTGTTGCGGTCAATGATGATCAATCTCTAACGCTCATTCGGATATGCTGTGTCCTCGCCCTGCCCACGGTTGATGACCGTACGAAATTTAGCCCCTGGACCATTTCAACCTTGAGGTGATCCCATCTCTGAGGTGATATTGACCCTGAGATGATCTTCTCCCAGAGATGATCTCCTCCCTGAGATGATCTCCTCCCTGAGATGAACTCCTCCCTGGGATGATCTCCTCCCTGAGATGAACTCCTCCCTGGGATGATCTCTTCCCTGGGATGATCCGATTGTTCGGAGGATCAGGGGGTATAGGTGCTCAAGTGGATCAGGGTGTTTCAAAAGCAGCGATGTTCCCGGAAGCCTGAGACAGATCAGGGCTGGATCTGGATACAGAACGTCTGGGTCAGCGATTTTTGTATGGTTTTCTTGCACCTGTCCTTTTAATGCGGATTCCAATACTCAACGGCTAACGGATCGTTCCAGATAACGAAAAGGGAGTTCATCCTGAGGCACGTATTTTACGGGGTTTTTCCGGGGTGGGTGGTGACGGCAGCGTGGGAAACGTTACGAAAGCCCCGCGACTTTTGCTATCATCTGGATAAGTGTGGTCGGCCGGTCCCTGAACGTCCGAGAAACCTTATGACAGGCAGCCGGGCACGAATAAACAAGCCCCAAACCGGGTGGTTTGGGAGGAGGTTGAATATATGACAGAAATCAGTGATAAAGATCTGGAATTACTAGTTATGGACCTGATGAAACAAGAAAACATCCAGGAAGCTGCCCCCACCGCTCCGGTCTACCGCCTGGCGGAAACACTGGCTTTGAAAAAAATCACTCACCTGCGCAGCCTGGCTCGGGCCCTCCAGGTCAAAAACTACGGAAAGCTCCCCAGGGAAGAATTGACTGCCGGGATCATCAAGGAACTGACCAGCCTCCGCCAGCTCCGCAGCATCTTTTTCCTCCTGGATGAGGAGGAAATGAAATTTTTTCAGGAAGCCGCCTCCAAGAAACAGCTGATCCGTGACAAGGTCCTTCCTGCTCAATACTACCTAGCCAGGGAAATGGGCCTGCTCCAATCCTTTTATCATGAGGATAAGCTTTATTTTGTGGTCCCCCAGGAGATCCAGGACGCTTACCGGCAGCTGCTAACTACCAATTTTTTGGAGGAAAAGCAGTTTTCCAACCTTTTGCAGACCTACGCCGCCGCTGCCGTATCCCTCTATGGCGTCATCAGCCAGGCAGATCTGGTCACCCGCTTCAACCGGGAAAACCAGCGGCAAACCACCGTGGACGAATTATTCGCCAGACTCCTCATCTATGTGGAACGAAAATCTGGTTACTGCTTTTATCATGAATACATCGTCTCTGACTTTTTTGAAGAGGATGATTTTCAAGGTGTTGAAGAATTGTTAAAAGCCCGCAGCCTGAAACCCCCATACAACCCTCCCCGGGAAGAATTCCTCCGCTATGCGGATTGGACCTATTATGAGCAGACCCCGCAGATCATCGCCCTGCAAGCCTACCTGGCAGACCGTATGCCGGACGATAGCCAAGTCCTGGACTTGGTGGATGAGATTCATGATATGGCGGATGCCGGGGTGAAGATGCAGAAATACCAGGATCTTCTGGAGAAATCCGACATTGAGTTCAAGAATAAGGATGAGTTGAAGGAGTTCTATGATCTTCTCACCGGGGTCATCAACAATACCCGGCTCTGGTGGAATCACGGCCATACCCCTGCGGAGATTTTCAACCACATGTCCCCGGGCAAGCCCCCCATTCCAGACAAATCACCCATTCCAGGCAAAACCCTCCTGGCCAGTCCAAAAATCGGCCGAAATGATCCCTGCCCTTGCGGCAGCGGCAAGAAATATAAGCAGTGCTGCGGAAAATAGCCCTGGAGACTTCACGACAACGCCATATGATTCGAATCTCCCCCTAACCTTTTCTACAAGTTAGTCCTGGCAAAAAGTTTCTTCCCACAGTACTTCCTTCTCCATTTCTCTGGCCCAGCTTGGCCAAGATCATCGCTGCCTGCCCGGTTGGTCAAGGTGATAAATTAATCCCAATCCAAAATATATATTTCTCATCTCTAAAGTTGCTCTTGGATACTCAATCTGCCCGGTTACAATCACCTTCATTTGATTATCGGGAAAGTAATAATGTTTGTGGCAGAATAGAAACCAGCCACTGTGGAAGTTAAGAAACCAACCAGGTG
>CAZOTM010000191.1:0-4662 GCA_964582675.1 uncultured Clostridiaceae bacterium | reverse complement strand
ATTTGGACATGGGCAGAGTGCATTCATGAAAATTGGATGTACAATTTGTGTACATCCAGTGGAATACCCTGAATATGAGGGAATCTAGTTCATGATAAGAGAAGAGGGTCAAGATGATCAATCCAGAAATGTTGGATGATGCTGTTGGTTTTTTAAGTTCAGAGGAAGTGTGTTTAAAAGAAGACCTGGAAGTTGAAACCATCTTGGCGGAAATTGCCAGCAAATTTTTGAAGTATCGGAATGCTTTGAATATGTCACAAAAAGATTTTGCCGTTAAATTAGGGATCACGCAAGCTATGGTATCTAAGTTGGAGAGCGGTGAATATAATCCGTCCGTGAGGTTCCTGGCAGAAATCTCCCGAAAGCTCCATTGGGATTTTAGGGTAGAGCTAAGGACGGCGGCTGATGAACCGGATTATCGCTACACCAATGTGGAAGACGGAAAGAAACTGCCTGCAATGCCTGATTTTATCGGCAACAGCGAATTATCCTCATGAATCACTTCCTTACCCCTTCTATATCCAATATGGGGAACTGATCTCCCTGGATTCTTAGGGAAAAGTTGTCCGAGGAAGCCCTATTCCACCACGCCTCCAGGCAGAAACCCCTAAGATGAGCTTAATGTCACCGAAGGATTGAAAATCCAGGCAAGGCAAATCCGAGGGGGCGGGGTAACTAAGAAGCAGGCAGGACTGCAGAATGCCATGATTCGACTCACAATCCACGTTATTATTCATCTTAAATTTCAGATGTCAGAGGGTCGCCTTCTTGTGTATTTGTTTGTGCTGCAAACAATGTTCAACACGTGGTGGTCCTCTTTGCTGTTACTGGGATATTTTGATGATTACATGAATAGTGGGCAAGCTGGAATGAATGTGAAAAATCGCGAAAAATTGATTGCCATCATAAATCGGCACTCGGTAAATCTCTCAAAGAGAATCAGTTGTTGGAACGAAAACGAATCTTTTCAAAGGAGCCATTTATGATTGAACTGAAAAATATTACCAAGTCCTATCCTGGGGCAAAAGACGCTGTGAAAAACGTGAGCCTTCGCTTCGAAAGCGGAGAATTCATTGTTTTTATTGGAATGAGCGGCAGCGGAAAAACCACCTGCATGCGGATGATCAACCGTATGATCGAACCAAGCAAGGGCAAAATCGAAATTGACGGCGTAGATACTCAAAAAATCGACGAGGTCCAGCTGAGGCGGCGGATTGGCTATGTGATCCAGCGGATCGGCCTGATGCCGCACATGACTATTTACGAAAACATTGTTATGGTTCCCCGCCTGCTGAAGTGGAGCGAGGAAAAGTGCCGGGAGACCGCTCTTCGCCTGATAAATCGGGTGGATTTGCCGGAAGCCTTTCTGGGACGTTTCCCAGCTGAGCTGTCTGGCGGCCAACAACAGCGCATTGGGGTCGTTCGCGCTCTGGCGGCGGATCAGGAAATCATCCTGATGGATGAGCCCTTTGGCGCGCTGGATCCCATCACCCGTGATTCGCTGCAAGACCTGATCAAGGAGCTGCAACGCGAGTTGGGGCGAACAGTAATATTTGTCACACACGACATGGACGAAGCTCTGAATTTGGCTGACCGGATTGTAGTCATGGACGGCGGTGAGGTCGTCCAGTTTGGTACGCCGGAAGAGATCCTCAGTCATCCGGCCAACGAGTTTGTCCGCAACCTGATTGGCCAGGACCGCCTCAACCAAGCAGTGTTCGATTATCAGCCGGTGTCCCGCTACATGATGCGCGAACCCGTCTCAGGGACAATCGAGCTGCTGGTCAGCCAAGCTGCGCGCCTCATGCACGAAAAGCGCGTTGATACCCTTTTTGTCACTGACAATAACGGGGTTTTGCAAGGCATGCTGGATATCTTTAAAATCAATCGCCGTCTGCCGGCCGGGGCAAAAGTCAAAGATTATCTGAGTCAGGCCAATTACATTTATGAAGATACCAAGGTTCGTGATGCGATTTTCGCAATCAACGATTTGGGATACCGACACTTGCCAGTGGTCAATCGAGAGCAGCAACTGGTCGGACTGATCACCCGTGCTTCCATTGTTAATCTGGTTTATGACGGCTTCTGGGGGGATTATACACCAGAATCGGCAGGGACTGATCTGGTCGGTTCCACCGATGATGACAACACAGCTGTTGAGGGAAAGGGAGGGGAGGCTTGATGGAATTTCTCAAGAACAACTGGCCTGATCTGCTGGAAAAGATCGGTGAACATTTTTTTATCGCCATGGCCGCCCTCTTGGCTGGTGTCCTGGTAGCTGTGCCTCTGGGGATCCTTTTGACCCGCACCCCCCGTCTGGCCAAAATCACCGTCAGCATTGCCGCTGTCCTCCAGACCATCCCTTCCCTGGCTCTCCTGGCCATCATGGTGCCCCTCTTTGGGGTGGGCAAAGTCCCTGCAGTAATAGCGCTCTTTGTCTATTCGCTGCTGCCGATTTTGCGCAATACCTTTACGGGGATGGACAGCGTGGAGCCCAGCGTTTTGGATGCCGCCAAGGGCATGGGTTTAAAAAACTCTGAAATCATCCGCCGCGTTCAACTGCCCCTGGCATCCCCGGTTATAATGGCCGGCATCCGCCTTTCCGGCGTTTACGTCGTCGCCTGGGCAACCTTGGCCAGCTACATCGGCGCCGGCGGCCTTGGTGATTATATCTTCACCGGTCTGAATAACTTCAACCAGGATTTCATCATTTGGGGCACTGTACCGGTCACCTTCCTGGCCCTGATCACCGATGCCATCCTTCGTTTACTGGAGAAGACGGTTCGCCCCCGCACCCACAGTTCTTGAAAGGAGCCTGCATCATGTTTCGAAAACTTCATTTGCAATGGAAACTGCTCACTACGGCTTTTTCATTGAGCCTGGTCATGCTGTTATCCGCCTGTTCATTGCCCGGCTTAGGCGCGGCCTCTGTCGAAAACGGCATTATCATCGCCGGCGGCAACACCACCGAACGCCAGATTTTGGCAGAAATCATGACCCAGATGATCGACCACTATATGCCCGAAGTGGAAACTTCACTGATAAATAACCTGGGCTCCACCAGACTCATCATTCAAACCCTGCAAAATAAGGACAGCAATGTATCAGGCGCCATGTACACTGGTACCTCTCTCACTGGCGAACTCGGCTTGGAGTCCGAGACGGACCCGTTGATTGCTTTCCAGCAAGTGGTCCGCGGCTACGATGAGCAGTTTGACATGGTCTGGTTTCCTTCCTACGGCTTCGACAATACCTATGCGTTTATGGTGACGAAAGCCTTTGCAGACGAGCATGACCTGGCAGCGATCAGCGATTTGGAGAAAATTGCCGGCTCCCTTCGTCTGGGTGTCGATACCTCGTGGATTTCCCGTCCTGGCGATGGTTACCAGGGTTTTCTCGAACTCTACGGCTTTGACTTTGGCAATGTCCTGCCCATGGAAATCGGCCTGGTCTATCAGGCGGTTCAAACTGGAGATATGGACATTGTCCTGGGTTATTCCACGGATGGCCGAATCGATTCGTATGATCTCGTCCTGCTGGAGGATGACCGGCACCTCTTCCCGCCCTATGACGCTTCGCCGGTGGTAACCAAAGATTCCCTCCGCCGCTGGCCGGAGCTGGAAACTATTCTTCTCAAGCTGGAGGGCACCATCACCAGTCCTGGCATGGCGGCGCTTAACAAGCAGTCCGATGAAGACCTGCTTGAACCGGCCACGGTTGCCCGTCTTTTTTTACAGGAGAACAACTATTTTGAAACCAAAGGGGTAATCCCGTTAGCGGACCGCCCTGATTGGCCGGTGCGCTACGGTGAAAATTGGACCACTCAGCAAGGAGGTCAACAATGATCGGAAAAATTATCGAATACTACCAAATAAATGGAATTTACGTGCTGGAGCAGTTTTGGCGCCACTTTCTGATCTCCGCCTACGGCGTTGCCTTTGCCGCCATGGTGGCAGTTCCTCTGGGGTTCTACATTGCCCGCCGCCACAAGCTGGCAGAGTGGGTCATCACAATCGCCAATGTGATCCAAACCATTCCCTCTCTGGCCATGCTGTCCATCCTCATGTTAGGGTTGGGTCTGGGGGCCACCACTGTCGTCGTGACCGTCTTCTTCTACTCACTGCTCCCAATTCTGAAGAACACTTACGCTGGCCTCGTTACCGTCGACCCCCAGCTGCTTGACGCCGCCCGGGGAATGGGCATGACAAGAGGGCAAGTCCTCCAGAAGGTCGAGCTGCCTTTGGCCCTATCGGTCATTATGGCCGGTATCCGCAACGCAATTGTCATTGCCATCGGCATCACTGCGATTGGCACCTTTATCGGTGCTGGCGGCCTCGGAGACATCATTTCACGAGGGATCAATGTAGCCGGCGGGGCGCCAATTATATGGGCGGGGGCCTTGCCAACTGCTCTGATGGCAGTTTTAGCCGATCTTGTTCTGGGCTGGCTGGAAAGGCGGCTGGATCCCTCTAAACGCAAGAGTTGAAATTGTAGTCTAATCAAATGCAAAAAAGAGCTCCTCCGGTCAATTTTCCATTCCAAAGGCCGGGGAAAAAGTCAGGTCAGAATATCCAAGGCCAAGGTGAAAGGTCTCTTCGATCAAGCGGATAAGAATGATGGCTGTCGAAAGTCCCTGCTGGACAATCGACAGCCACTTTTATT
>CAZOTM010000190.1:0-4674 GCA_964582675.1 uncultured Clostridiaceae bacterium | reverse complement strand
CCGAATTGCAGGTCGGCTCCGGGGTGGGCGCTGCTGATCCCATCGATGATGGCTGCAGCACCAGTCTGGACGGCCGAAATTGGGCCAGTCATGCTGCTGGTTGTATCAGCCAGGATGTAGATGTCAGCTTTGGGGACGGTGATATCAGCTGGAATGGTAACGCTGATGGACTCAGGACCATATGTTTCACCAAACGGCAGGATCAGGTCATTGGCAGCGGGAGACACGGTGATCCCTGCCAGGCCGGTTTGGGCCAAGGCAGTAAACGTGAACAGGCAGGAAAGGGCCATGGACAATAGTTTGTTTCCCTTGATTGACATGAGGTTCACCCCCTGAAATTACTAGATTGGCTTGGCTTTCAATGAACCAAGTGGATACGTCCTGATGATTACCGCAAAAGAATAGGCGCCGGATGCAGACAGGCTGAAACAGGTTAACACCTCCACTTGACTGGGAAAAACATGACGGTGCGAACGGCAGACCAGATGGTTGTCAGGAGCGGTTGGGAGAAGTAAATGATTTCTTTTTCAGAACAAAGCAAACATCAGGAAATCCGGAGCAGGCTGGGATGGCAGATTCTCTCATCCAGGGCAGGCATGGGATTGATCAGTGCGCGGTATGGATTGCTCAGGGAATATTTTAGGGTTGATCAGGGGATAATTGGGATTGATCTGGGAATATATTGAAAATCCCATTGTTAAAATTTATATCCCGAGTGCTGAAATTCCGGCTGGGTAATAGGTTTCTCAATTTAACGAAACGCAGGAGGGGAATCAGATCATGACATGATCGGGTTCCCTGAAGGCTTCTTTTAGTATAATTATATATTTTTGAAATGGTGTTGTGAATGATTGAACAGCCTCGATTAAAGGCGAATCAACTCCAGCTGATGATGCGAAAGATATATTAAAATATACAGAGGAGTGCCTGAACATTATTGATGAAGGACTGGCAGATTCCCAAGTTTTGCGTGAATTTTGAAACATTGGCAAAATGAATGGGGATTGAGCCTCGCATATATTTCCCCTGCCTGTATGGCAGAAGTGACTTCCACTTTGGGATTGGCAGAAGTAACCTCCACTTTGGGATTGGCAGAAGTAACTTCCACTTTGGGATTGGCAGAAGCAACTTCCACTTTGGGATTGGCAGAAGTAACTTCCACCATGGGATTTGCAGAAGTAACTTCCAATGGGCGGATCATTAGGGATGGAATTTACTTTTGCAATTAAGTTCTTGGAGATTTCCGAGTTTCCGAGCTTCCGAGAATTCTCTTGGAACAACCGGGTGAAATCATTGACGAAGCTTTAATAAAGTGCTAAAATCAAGATTGCGTAATTATGAACCTGAGTGTTTTCATTCAGGTTCATAAATTAGCGCAGAACCATTCAATTACCAGGTTAATTCCAGGTTAGTTCTTAGTTGAATGCCTTGCGGATCCCCAGCAATGGGTTAAACTGTCAGGGTATCCATTAAGATAGATAAAAAATCACGGAGGTGAAAAAATGCCAACCATTAACCAACTGGTCAGAAAAGGAAGACAGAGTGTTGAATACAAATCCAAGTCTCCCGCTCTTCAGTCCAATCCTCAAAGAAGAGGCGTATGTACAGTCGTCAAGACGACCACTCCTAAGAAGCCGAACTCAGCTTTAAGAAAAATCGCCAGAGTCAGACTTACTAACGGATTCGAAGTATCCGCCTACATCGGGGGAGAAGGCCACAATCTTCAGGAACACTCGGTTGTTCTCATAAGAGGCGGTAGAGTCAAGGACTTGCCAGGTGTAAGATACCATATCATCAGAGGTACCTTAGACTGTGCAGGAGTAAACAACAGAATGCAGTCCAGATCAAAATACGGAGCTAAGAGACCAAAAGCAGCCAAGAAATAGCTGCATCACAAGTGAATATGCTTCGTTTAAGGTTATGATTGAGTATTTTTTACCAACTAATTATAAAAACGAGCATTTTGCGACCGGCCATTGCCGGTAGAGTACCGTTGATCTAAAGAAATTTTAAGGAGGGAAGAAAGATGCCAAGAAAAGGGTTTATAGCGAAGAGAGAGGTTCTGGCTGATCCGGTTTACCATTCCATTGTTGTTTCCAAATTGATAAACAACGTCATGGAAGGCGGTAAGAAGGGCGTAGCACAGAAAATCGTCTATGGTGCATTTGAATTGATCCAGGAAAAATCCGGTAAGGATCCTGTGGAAGTATTTGAATCAGCCATGACCAATATCATGCCTTCGCTGGAAGTTAAAGCAAGAAGAATCGGTGGTTCAAACTACCAGGTCCCCATCGAAGTCAGACCGGAAAGACGGCAGACATTGGGCTTAAGATGGCTGTTAACAGCTGTCGGCAAAAGAAATGAAAAGTATGCCAGAGAAAGACTTGCCAATGAACTGCTTGATGCCTCAAACGGCACAGGCGCAGCTGTCAAGAAGAGAGAAGACACTCACAAGATGGCTGAGTCAAACAAGGCTTTTGCACACTTCAGATACTAATATACTCAATAAATTGACAGATAAATTTATATTTACAGCATTTTCAGTAATGAAATTGAGAGAGGAGGACTTTAGTGGCAAGAGAGTACCCATTAGACAAATTCCGTAACATTGGAATCATGGCGCATATAGATGCCGGCAAGACTACAACTACGGAAAGAATCCTGTTCTATACAGGTAAAACACATAAAATTGGCGAAACACACTCTGGTGAATCCCAGATGGACTGGATGGCGCAGGAAAAGGAAAGAGGTATAACTATCACTTCCTCTGCTACAACCTGTTACTGGAGAGGCCACCAAATCAATATCATCGATACCCCGGGACACGTTGACTTCACCATCGAAGTTGAGCGTTCACTGAAGGTTTTGGACGGGACGGTAACAGTCCTGGATGCCAAGGCCGGCGTTGAACCGCAGACGGAGACAGTTTGGAGACAGGCTGACCGATACAATGTTCCCCGGATCGTATATATCAATAAAATGGATGCCACCGGCGCGGATTTCTTCAAGTCCATCGCCACCATCCACGACCGGTTGAAGGCCAACGCTGTGGCGATTCAGCTTCCCATCGGTTCTGAGGACAAATTCAAGGGCATCATTGACTTGATCGAAATGACCTCCAAGATCCACATGGATGACTTGGGCAAAGAGATCAAAGAAGGGGATATTCCCGAAGAATACAAGGAACAGGCCAAGGAATACAGAAACAAGCTCGTTGAAGCCTGCGCAGATTTTGATGAGGACATCATGGTCAAATACCTGGAAGGGGAAGCGGTTGGTTCCGATGAGATCAAAGCCGCCATCCGTAAAGGCGTTGTTGCCAACGAATTCATCCCAGTAATCTGCGGATCATCCTATAAGAACAAGGGTGTTCAGGAAATGATCGACGCTGTCGTCGATTACCTGCCATCACCAAGTGATATCCCGGCCATCAAGGGAACACTCCTGGACGGGGAAGAAGCCGAACGGCATCCGGATGACGACGCACCCATGTCGGCATTGGCTTTTAAGATCGCCACTGACCCATTTGTCGGCAGACTGGCTTTCACCAGAATCTACTCCGGCATCATGAAATCCGGTTCCTACGTATTGAACTCAACAAAGAACAAGCGTGAAAGAATCGGCCGATTGGTTAAAATGCATGCCAATCACCGACAGGAAGTTGAAGAATTAAGATCAGGCGATATCGGAGCCATCGTAGGACTGAAGGATACCACCACCGGTGACACCCTTTGCTCAGACAGCGATCCCATCATCCTGGAATCCATGAACTTCCCGGATCCGGTCATCAACGTAGCCGTTGAGCCAAAAACCAAAGCCTCCCAGGAAAAACTGGGCATCGCTTTGTCAAAACTGGCTGAGGAAGATCCCACCTTCAGAACATGGACTGACCATGAAACCGGCCAGGTCATCATCGCTGGGATGGGTGAACTTCACCTGGAGATCATGGTTGACCGGCTGATGAGAGAATTCAAGGTTGAATGCAACGTTGGAGCTCCTCAGGTTGCTTACAAAGAAACCATCAAGAAGGAAGTCAGAGCTGAAGGCAAGTTCATCAGACAGTCCGGTGGTAAGGGCCAGTATGGTCATGCCGTCATCGAAATGTTCCCTCAGGAAGGCGAATATACCTTCACCAATGCTACCGTGGGCGGATCGGTTCCCAGAGAATTCGTTGCTCCGGTGGATCAGGGTATCAGAGAATCTTCAAATTCAGGTATTCTGGCAGGCTACCCCACCATCAACTTCGGTGTAAGACTGGTTGACGGTTCCTACCATGACGTTGACTCCTCGGAAATGGCGTTTAAGATCGCCGGATCCATGGCCTTCAAGAGTGCCATGGCCAAAGCGGATCCCATAATCCTTGAACCGATGATGAAGGTTGAAGTCATTGTACCGGAAGAACACATGGGCGACATCATCGGCGATATGAACTCCAGACGGGGCAAGATCGAAGGTATGGATGACAGAGCCGGCGCCAAGGTAGTCAGAGGCTTCGTGCCATTGTCAGAAATGTTCGGATATTCCACTTCCCTCAGATCGAGAACTCAGGGCAGAGGCGTATACTCCATGGAATTCGACCACTATTCAGAGGCACCGAAATCCATCCAGGAACAGATCATTGGCAAGCGGGCAAAGAACGCTTAAGCGGAAAGCTGACCTGAAGAAAAAATTTAA
>CAZOTM010000189.1:0-4706 GCA_964582675.1 uncultured Clostridiaceae bacterium | reverse complement strand
GGGATCTTTCCCGGATCAAAGACCTGGGGTTTGATATCCTCTGGCTGATGCCCATTCATCCGGTGGGAAAATTAAATCGCAAAGGGGAGCTGGGCTCCCCCTACGCCATCGCCGACTATTTTTCCATCAATGAGGAATTTGGCAGCGAGGCTGATTTTATGGAGCTGTTGACCAAGGCTCAGGCGCTGGGTTTAAAAGTGATAATCGATGTGGTGTTCCATCACACCGCCTGGGACAGTGTACTTATTAAGGAGCACCCGGAATGGTTCTATCACAAAAGTGATGGGTCCATCGGCAACAAGGTGGGGGACTGGTCGGATATCGCAGACTTGGACTTCAGCCATCAGGAATTGTGGAAATATCTTCTCGGGGCATTAAGGAAATGGGCAGGGCTGGGAGTGGCTGGGTTCCGCTGCGATGTTGCACCCCTGATCCCCATGGAATTTTGGAAGTATGTCCGAAGGGAACTGGAAGGGGAGGGCTTTGACTTAATCTGGCTCAGCGAGTCCGTTGAACCAGTCTTTATTACGGAGCTTCGGGGAAAAGGCTTTAATGTCCATTCCGATTCCGAGACCTATGAAGCCTTTGACATCCTCTACGATTATGATCTGAAACCGGATTTCACCCGCTTTATCACCGGAGAGGCAGGTCTTGGCGCCTATCTTCAAGCCATTGGGCGGCAGGAATATATCTATCCCATGCGCTATGTCAAATTAAGATTCATGGAGAATCATGACAACCGGCGGGCCAAAGCCCTGATCCAGGACCGGCGGCGCCTGATCAATTTCACAGGGTTTATGATGTTCATCAAGGGGGCCTATCTGTTCTACAACGGACAGGAGACCATGACCGACCATGAGATCAGTCTCTTTGATAAAGATCCCATCCTGTGGGACGAGGATCCGGAAATCATTGCCCTGACCAAAAAATTCAACCAGTTGAAAAAAATGGCCTTTGCCAAAGACGGCAATTTCCACCTGGTCCAATTGACCGAACAAACCGCCATGGTAGTTTATGAATTGGGGAAAGCGACCTACCTGGGTTTATTCAACATCGGCCTCCTCCCGGAGACCTTTGATCGGGAAGACTTCCCAAAGCAGTTGGCAAACGCCGGGATCACAGCTGTCAATGATCTGAAGCTGTTATACAGCCCTGATGCGGAAGGCAGCCTCACTTACCCTCTGGTTTTTTCTCTGGGGGCTTCCCCCAATAAAGCGCATTAAGGCGGTCAGGGATGAAACTGGGGATTTATTTAAAGGGCGGGGGAGCCAAAGGGGCTTTCCAGGCCGGGGTAATCAAAGCCCTGAGGGAGCGGGGCCTGACCTTCCAGGTCATTGCCGGAACCTCCATCGGGGCTGTCAATGGTTATTTTCTGGGGAGAAATGCCCTGGACAAGCTGGAGGCGCTCTATATGAGTCCCGAGGATACCGCCTTCCAGACCATGGTCCTCTCGGGAAAAACCATCAAAAACAACCATCTCATCCAAAAGCTGGAAGAAATCCACACTCCCCTGGACGAAACTGTCCAGGGCTTCCTGGTAAATTACTGCCTGGTCCAAAACGGCCAGCTCATCGAACGTGTGGAGGATTTGCGCAGACTAACCAGAGAAGCTACCATCGCAAGGATCAAGTGGAGCGCCCAGCTGCCCTATAACCACCCGCCCATGACCTTCCAGGGTTTCATCCGGTATATTCAGGAACATGACATCACCGCCGAATTCAAGGCAGATCTCCAGAACCAGGTTTATGACGGCTGGAAATTGGACGGGGGGTTGGTGAACAATCTATTCATCCGGGAAATCCTGGCATTTAAACCGGACAAGGTCATCATTGTTGGTTACAACGGGACGAGGGACGAATATCTCCAGGGGCTGGATGGTCTGACAACAGCGGAAAAAGCCAAGCTGATCTATATTGCCCGGGGGGTTCCCTTTGCCGTCACCGACACCTATCAATTCAACCAGGCGTTCCTGCAAGGGAGATTCCTGGAAGGGTATGCAACGGGCCGGTCACTGGAGCTCCCCCTCTAACCATTGCCATGGTTCGGGTTGTGGGCCTCTCCTTCAAGGACTCACACCTCCTGGTTTGATCCTTGAAGGAGAGGCCCCTCTGCCGGATTTTGATAAGCCTGATTAAGGAATTGGTCAAGACATCATTCAAAGTATCATTCAAGGGCCTATGGTTTGCCAAATGAGTTCGCCGGACAAGCAAATTTACCTTAAGCCAAGCTAACCTCAATCAACGCAGCATTAACTTAAACGAAATCCAGCTAAGCATAACGAAGCAGGACCGCCAGCCCCTGGATCAATGGGGGAGCTGGCAGTCCTGCTTCGTTTCATGGGTTTGATGAATAAGTTTGATTTATGGGGTTGATTCTTCACCTGGCTTGGTCAAACCCCTTGGAAACAGGTACTTCAGGGTACTGCCCAGGGCGTCATTGATCTCCAGGACATTGAAGGCACCATGATAGGGGGTTTTATCCCGATTGATGATGATGACGGGCAGGGCTCTTTCGAGGAAAAGCCTGGGGATGGAGGCCACCGGATAAACCAACAGGGAGGTGCCCAAAACCAGGAGAAGATCGGCGGTTTCAGCCGCCATCACCGCATCGACGATCTGGGGGACATCCTCATCGTATAAGACTACATCGGGCCGGATGGAGCCCCGGCAGGAACAAACCGGACTGATATCTCCATTGACCAGCTGTTCATAGGGGTATTCTTGGCCGCATTGTTCACAGTAACAGCGTTTTAAGGTGCCGTGGATCTCGATGACGTGCTTCGACCCGGCGGCCAGGTGGAGGGAGTCAATGTTTTGTGTGACCACCGTTTGCACCCGGCCCTCTTGTTCCAGTTGGGCGATCAATCGATAGGAATCATCCGGCTGGATCCCGCTGTAGTTTAAGCTCGTCCGCAAATATTCCCAGAACAGCTCCGGTTGATTTAAGTAGAAGCTGTGGGATAACACAGTTTCCGGGCTGTGGCCGTGGAATTTATTGGCATAAAGGCCGTTGCTGGATCGAAAGTCCGGTATGCCAGCCTCCGTGGAGAGGCCGGCGCCGCTGAGGACCATGATGTTCCGGGCGTTTTGCAGGAGCTTCCTCGCTTTGTCCTTTTCTGCTAGCTGTTTGATACTCATTGGGGTTTCCCTTTCTTGATCTAGATCAGGGCTGCTTCAGCTTTGAGCATTTGGATCCCCTTGGCGATCCGCCTGAGGGATTCAGTTTTGCCCAGGATGTCGCCGATCTCAAAGGCGCCGCCGGGGGTGTATTGTTCGCCGGACAGGGCGGTACGCAGCGGCCAGAGCATCTGCCCATTCTTGATGCCCAGTTTGCCGATCAGTTCATTCATCACGGAATGCAAATTGACGGCGGACCAGTCATCCAAGCCTTCCAGGACAACCAGAGCCTCTTCCAGGGACTTTAAGGCGATCTCTTTGGTGGTCTTCATCTTCTTGTGGACATGCAGGTCGGTGCTGTATTCGGGCAGTTCGGCCAGGAATTTGATCTCCCCGGGGATATTGGTCAATACCGTAGTCCGGCCATGGAGGACCTCTGCGATTTTTGCCGTATCCAGCGCCGCATTGCCGATGCCTTCCTTGATAAAGGGGAGGGCAGTGGCATGGAATTGTTCCGGGGTCATCCGCTTGAGATATTCCCCATTCATCCACTTGAGTTTCTCCGGGTCAAACATGGCCGGAGATTTGTTGATTTTATGATAGTCAAAGACTGCAATGAGCTGTTCCATGGAAAAGATCTCATCATTGGTCCCCGGGCTCCAGCCTAACAGGGCAATGTAGTTTAATACCGCCTCGGGCAGATAGCCCTTTTCAACCAGGCCCAAAAAGGAGGCATCCCCGTTTCGTTTGGACAGCTTATTCTGGGCATCCTTCATGATGGGGGGGCAATGGACATAGATCGGCACTGCCCAGCCCAGGGCTTCATAAAGACGGTTATACTTGGGGGAGGAGGATAAATATTCAGAGCCCCGCACTACGTGGCTGATCTCCATGAGGTGATCGTCGATGACATTGGCAAAGTTATAGGTGGGATACCCGTCACTTTTTAACAGCACCATATCTTCCAGTTCCGAATTATCCACAGCGATCTTGCCGTAGATGGCATCTTCAAAGGTAGTGGTGCCCACAATGGGGTTGTTTTGCCGGATCACATAGGGCTTGCCGCTCTGGATGTTGTGATCGATCTCGGCCTGGGTCAAATGGAGGCAGTGCTTGTCGTACTTGAAAGGCCGTTTCAGCGCCTCGGCATGCTCCCGTAAAAGATCCAGCCGGTCTTTGTCGCAGAAGCAATAATAAGCTTCGCCTTTGCTGACCAGCTCCATGGCATATTTCTTATAGATGTCCCGCCGTTCGGATTGCACATAGGGGCCATAGCCCTTATCCTTATCCGGACCTTCGTCATACTCCATGCCGGCCAGTTTCAGGGATTCCAGGATGACATCGATGGATCCTTCCACGAACCGTTCCTGGTCGGTATCCTCAATTCGCAAAATAAAATCGCCCTGGCTGTGCTTGGCAATCAAATATTCGTAAAGGGCAGTCCGTAAATTTCCTATGTGCATGAACCCCGTGGGGCTTGGGGCAAATCTGGTTCTGACTCTCATTATTAAACACCTCGTTAAAAAATTCCGGATTTGAACCGGAACCTGCTTACTATTATTATACCTGATTGCACCTACTAGTCAAATA
>CAZOTM010000188.1:0-4707 GCA_964582675.1 uncultured Clostridiaceae bacterium | reverse complement strand
AATTGAGCGGCCGCTGCTCTGCTCAGACAGTATCTTGATGGGGGCAGGCAATCAATAGTCTCAATGATGGGCAACTTGCCACGCCCACAGGAGCAGACGAAATTCCCAATGGCTGTATAAAATAGAGTTTGTGGACTTTTGTTATTCTTGTTATTCTTTTTTATTTGCTTAGCAGGGGAATTAACAGATAAGAAATAGGCGGGTGTGATATAATTAAGTATATGTTAACGTTTTTAGTTCAAGAGGAAAATAGGAGGAAATGATGAATAAGAAGAGAATGACGGCTATTTTTACAACAGTATTGCTCATGGGAACGATTTTTGCAGGATGTAAACCTGCAACGGTGGCAACGACGACTCCGACAGCATCAACCACCGGCGGAAAGACCACCGATAAAAAGATCGGCCTGTCCACTGACGAAGGTGGAAGAGGCGACAAATCCTTCAACGATGCGGCCATTGCCGGATTGGACAGGATCGGCGTCGAGTATGGGATCACACCGACGATCATTGAGTCAAAGTTGGCATCCCAATACTTCCAGAACCTGGAAAATATTGCCTCATCCAACGATCTGACCATCGGCGTTGGGTTCAAGATGACGGAAGACATTGACAAAGTGGCCAAGCAGTTCCCGGATAAGAGCTTCATGCTCATCGACGGTGTGGCCAGTTCACCCAATGTCAAAAACGTCTTATTCAAAGAGCAGGAAGGTTCCTTCCTTCTGGGCGTCATCGCCGGAACAATGTCCAAGACTGGTAAAGTCGGATTCATCGGAGGAGTCGAAGGCGATGTCATCGGACGATTCGAAGCCGGTTTTGCATCGGGCGTGTACTCAGTCAATCCGGCAGCCGGCAAGCTTTTAGTTGACAGGACCATGGTCCGCTACGCCGGCAATTTCTCGGATTCCGACAAGGGCAAGGAGTTGGCCAAGGACCTTTATAACAACGGTGCCGACATTATATTCCATGCGGCCGGCGGAGTCGGGATCGGTTTGTTCAATGCTGCAGCTGAAATCAATAAGTACGCAATGGGTGTTGACTCTGACCAGGCAGCCATGCTTCCTGACAAGGCAGACTTTATCCTGGTTTCCATGATGAAAATGGTTGATGTGGCAGTATATAATGCTTCCGTCGAACTCATCGAGGGCAAATTCACCCCTGGGATCACCAGTCTGGGATTGAAGGAAAATGCCGTCGGATTATCCCCCACCATCCATCCGGAACTGGCCAAGAATACCGCGGCGTTGGCCAAGGTGGAAGAATTCAAGACCAAGATCGTCAACGGATCCCTGGTTGTTCCGGCAACTTTGGCAGAGCTCAAGGAATTCGCGAAATAACACCGTGTTAATAAAATAAGACAATCTTAATAAAATAAACCAAGACTGAATAGCTGGATGAGATTTCATCTGGCTATTTGGCTAATAAAGGTGAAAAATGGATAAAGTTATTGAAATGAAGGGAATAACCAAAATTTTTCCCGGAGTCATCGCCAATGACAAAGTCGATTTTGATTTGCGAAAAGGCGAGATCCATGTTCTGCTGGGTGAAAACGGAGCAGGGAAAACCACCCTGATGAACGTCCTGTATGGCCTCTACCAGCCGGAAGAAGGGAAGATCCTGGTCAACGGCAAGGAAGAAAAGATCGCCAACCCTTCCCGGGCAATTGATCTGGGGATCGGGATGATCCATCAGCACTTCATGCTGGTCGATATCTTTTCGGTGGCACAGAACATCATTCTGGGCAATGAGCCGATGAAGGGTCTGGCTGTGGATATGGACAAGGCGGTTAAAGATGCCGCAGACCTGGCCAGGAAGTACGGTTTCAAAGTCCAGCCGGAGGATCTGGTCAAGGATCTGACCGTGGGGCAGCAGCAAAAGATCGAGATTATGAAAGCCTTGTACCGAAAGGCGCAAATCCTGATCCTGGATGAACCGACCGCTGTGCTGACCCCCCAGGAAATCGAAGAACTGGAAGTTATTTTAAGAAGCCTTACTCAGGAAGGCAAAAGCGTGATCCTGATCACCCATAAACTGAAAGAGATCATGAGCATGAGTGACCGGGTCACCATCCTGAGGCGGGGCAAAGTCATCGGCACCGTCAATACCAAGGAGACATCCATCCCGGAGCTGGCTGAAATGATGGTGGGACGGAAGGTCAAGCTGGATGTGGACAAGGATTACCACGAGCCTGGGGAGGAGATCCTCAAGATCAAGGGGCTTACAGCCTTGGATTCCAGAGGGGTCCAGATTCTAAAGGGGATCGATCTGACCGCCAGACGCGGGGAGATCCTGGGCATCGCCGGGGTGGACGGCAACGGACAGAAGGAACTGATCGAGGTGCTGACCGGTCTTAGGCAGGCCAAAAGCGGCACCATTGAATTAAAAGGGGAGGACATTTTAAAACAATCCCCGGAACAAATCATCAATCAAGGGATTTCCAACATTCCCGAGGATCGACACAAACGCGGCCTGATCCTGGATATGTCCCTGTATGAAAATGCCATTCTCGGCCAGCATAAAAAACCGGAATTCAATAAACCCTTTGCCTTGGATTATGGCAAGATCAAGGACTATACCAAGGGGCTGATCAAGGATTATGATATCAGGACCCCCAATGAAGTGGTATCGGCAAAAACCCTATCCGGAGGCAATCAGCAGAAACTGATCGTCGCCAGGGAAATTTCCAAGGATCCGGATGTCCTCATTGCGGCTCAGCCCACCAGAGGACTGGATGTGGGGGCAATCGAGTACATCCACAAGCGGCTGGTGGAAGAGCGGGATGAAAATCGGGCAGTGATCCTTGTGTCCCTGGAATTGGATGAAGTCATGAGTTTATCCGATCGGATCGCGGTGATCTACGACGGCAGGATCCTGGACATCATCAAAGGTGAGGATGCAACGGAAAATGAGCTGGGTATTTTAATGGCCGGCGGAAATTTAAAGACAAAGGAGAAAACCGGAAATGAATGAAAAAAAATCTCAGCCAATCACCCTGGAGAAGCTGCTTCCGGTTTTGACCCCGGTGTTTTCCATCCTGATCGCTTTGTTCGTTTCAGTTATAGTAGTCTACTACACGATTCCCAACCTCAGGTTCTCTCAAACCACTTCGATTTTCTTTAAGTCCCTATTCGATGCCAATTTCAAGAATCGTACGGCTTTCTCCAATTTTATCATTAATTCGACACCCTTGATCCTGACCGGGCTGGCCCATTCCCTGGCATTCCGCTCCGGTCTGTTCAATATCGGTGTGGAAGGCCAATATACCATAGCGGCCATTACAGCCGCCGCCATTGGGTTGATTCCCGGGCTGCCCTTTATCATCCACCTGCCCCTGGCAATTGCCGGCGCGATCCTGGCGGGAGCATTTTGGGCATTCATTCCCGGTTTTTTCAAAGCCATGCGGGGAACCAACGAGGTGGTCAACACTATCATGATGAACTATATCGCAATGCATGTATTCAACTACATCGTGCGCAACCCCTTACAACAGCCGAATTCGGTCTCCACGGAGCAGATCCACCCATCCGCCGCCCTGTGGCGGTTTCTGGGCAGCCAATACCGGATCAATATCGGAATTTTCATTGCCCTCGTCACTGCCGTGGGGATCTGGTATTTCATGAATAAAACCAAAACAGGCTATGAACTGCGGGCCACCGGTTTTAACATGTACGCCGCCGAGTACGGCGGGATCAACCGCAGGCGGAACATTATCCTGGCAATGGTCATCTCCGGCGGATTGGCCGGGCTGGCAGCAGCCACCCAGGTTCTGGGACCGGATTTGGCGGTGAAGGAGCTGGCGGCCTTCTCAGGCTACGGCTTCAACGGCATTGCCGTCGCCCTCCTGGCAAAATCCAATCCCATCGGCGTCATCCTGTCGGGTCTGTTATTCGGATCCCTCTTAAATGCCGGACCTTACCTGCAGATGCAGGGGATCTCCAAAGATCTGGTCTACATCATGCAGGCCCTGGTCATACTGTTTGTAGCAGCGGATTATGTCTGGCGGCTCATCATCGACCGCAGGAAGAAAAAGGAGGTGGCCAAACGTGGATAACTATCAATTACCGTTTATCGTAACCTTCATCTCAGCCACTTTACGGATTGCGACCCCATTGATATTTACCTCCCTGGGCGGTGTCATTACCGAAAAGAGCGGCGTTACCAACATCGGTTTGGAAGGCATCATGGTCATGGGAGCATTCTTTGCCGTGGTCGGTAGTAAAGTGACTGGCAATCCCTATCTGGGTTTTTTGATCGGCCTTGTTGCCGGCGCATTGATCGCATTGATCCATGCGGTGTTATCCATTACCTTGAAGGCGGACCAGGTCATTTCCGGTACAGCCATCAATACCCTGGCTACGGCGCTGCCCTCACTGTTGCTCTGGATGCTGTTTAAAAGACAGGGCCAGACAGACGGTGTTGCACAAATCAAATACACACCGGAAATCAGCGAGTTTCTGCGCGGGATCCCGCCCATCGGCCCGTTTATCCTGGAATTGGACTATATGGTCTTCCTGGCTCTCTTCCTGGCGGTCTTCCTGACCTGGGTCTTGAATAAGACCAGGTGGGGCTTACGGCTGAAAGCCGTGGGCGAGCATCCCAAGGCGGCGGATACACTGGGCATCAATGTAAGACGGACAAGATATATTGCAGTCATCATTTCAGGCATCCTGGCTGCCGCTGGCGGCGCATCCCTGTCCATCGTCTCTGG
>CAZOTM010000187.1:0-4727 GCA_964582675.1 uncultured Clostridiaceae bacterium | reverse complement strand
CCGGGGTCGCCGCCGATGAAGCCGATCTTATGATCGGGGTTGGCATAGGGCATATCCGAGGCCGTGACGAGACCGGCCACCACGCCGCCCAAATAGGAGCCCTCGTTCTGCTTATAGGAAATGGCATAGACGTTGTCATTGGACCCCGCCTCGATTTCGGCGTCAAACAAGACATACTTCTGATCCGGGAAGTCTTTGGCGATGGCCTCCACGATCTCCTTCGTGCCAGAGCCGTTGAGGAAAATGGCCGTATACTGGCCGCTCTCCGATAAATCCAGAATGGTGGGCTCCCACTTCGTCTGATCCCGGCCGATCTCCATAATTTTAGTCGCATAGCCCAATTCGGCAGTGATCTTTTGAGTCCCGGCGGCTGCCGAATCATTGAAGGATTTATCCCCCAATTGGTCCGTCACCACAAATACAAAACTTGGTGTCTTTTCCCCGCTGGCCGCCGTAGTGGCTGCCGTCCCGCCGGTGGTCGCAGTCCCCGTTGTCGCGCAGGCACTAAGGATCACGGCGCCTGACAAAGCCAGGGCAATCAGGCTGTTTATCTTTTTCATGTTTCCTCCTTGAATAAATGATCTTCCATGCATCATTCATCACGCATTAGGCATTGAGCAATCGAGCAACTTAGTAGTTGAGCTGTCGTGTAATTGAGCTGTCGGCAATCGAACAATCCATCCTGCAGCGGGCATGATTCCATCTCTTTGGCGCATCACTGTATACCAAAATCATAAGGTTTACATGATTCAAAGTCAATAAGCCCATGGCCTGAAAGGGCCGTTTTCCTCTCCGCTTTTTCCTCACCTTTAAGGGGTGCGAATACTTAGGCGAAACCCGGTGTTTCGTCGATGGCTCGGTTCAGGGCCAATTCCATCCAGGTACAAAAAGCCGGGCAACAAAAAGATGGGTACAAAAAGATGGGTACAAAAAGATAGGCGGTGCGCCACTTTCATAAGTGGCACACAGCCATTGGGTTTATCGATTTTTTTATTTTTTGCTTTCGTCAAAAGTGAAAATCAAACCTGGCTTTACAAATGCTCCTCCAGGATATCGCAGATTCGGCCGGCCGCAAAGCCGTCGCCGAAGGGATTGGAGGCTTGGGACATTTTATCATACTCCGCTGCGTTTTCAAGGAGCCTTTTGAAAGCCTGGTAGATGGAGGCTTCCGAGGTCCCCACCAACTTCAGTGTCCCGGCTTCGATCCCCTCCGGACGCTCCGTATTGTCCCGCATGACCAGGACCGGGATGCCGAAGGCTGGAGCTTCCTCCTGGATGCCCCCGGAATCCGTCAGGATGATATGGGCTTTGGCCATGATATTATGAAAATCCAGGACATCCACGGGATCGATGATCTTGATCCGCTGGTTATGACCCAGGACCCGTTGGGCGATTTCCCGAACCTGGGGATTTCTGTGCACAGGATAAACCACTTTGATATCCGGGAATTCACCCACGATCCGGGTGATCGCCTGGAACATGTTCTCCATGGGCTGGCCCAGGTTCTCCCGCCGGTGGGCAGTCACCAGGATCAGCCGGGAACCCTTCGCCCAGTCCAGGATTTCATGGTGAAAACCGGTTTGGACCGTGGTTTTCAAGGCATCGATGGCCGTATTCCCCGTCACAAAAATCGTTGCCGGTGCCCTTCCCTCGGCACGGAGGTTGTCCTCTGCGCTTTTGGTGGGGGCAAAATTAAAATCGGCGATGATGGATACAGCCTGTCGGTTGAATTCCTCCGGATAAGGCGACTGAGTGTCATAAGTCCTTAAGCCGGCCTCCACATGGCCGATTTTGATGCCGCTGTAGAAAGCGGCCAGGGCAATGGCAAAGGTGGAGGTGGTATCCCCATGGACCAATACCACATCGGGCTTTTCCGCTTCCAGGATCGCCTTCATTCGGGACAGGATGTTCACCGTCACATCGTAGAGGGTCTGATTATCCTTCATGATGGATAAATCGATATCCGGCCGGACATGAAACACATCAAGTACCTGGTAGAGCATTTCCTTGTGCTGGCCGGTGACCAGAACAGTCGTTTCAAAGGTCTGCCGTCTCTCCAGCTCAAGCACCAGCGGACACATTTTTATGGCTTCCGGTCTGGTGCCGAAGGCAATCAGTACTTTTTTCATTTATGCCCCTCCCCATCGATTTTATCCCAACCCTGCATTCCATCGTTTGTCTGCTATCCGGTGGGCAGTTATCTAT
The DNA here is from genome assembly GCA_964582675.1 of uncultured Clostridiaceae bacterium. Classification (GTDB taxonomy): domain Bacteria; phylum Bacillota; class Clostridia; order Clostridiales; family Clostridiaceae; genus JG1575. The sequence continues at coordinate 2,522 of CAZOTM010000187.1, read as the reverse complement.
TTAGGCCCGCGGATGTTGATCTTTGTGTTGATCTTTGTGTGTTTGTCTTTGTCTTTGTCTTTGTCTTTATCGTTATCTTTGTGTTGATCTTTTGGTTTATATTCCCTGGATTGCTGTACCAATGGATTCCTGTTGCCCGATTCCACCATTTCACAGTCTTGCACTTGACCGGCTGGACGTCACAGCTTTGGATTTAGGAAATATCCCGGAGAATCCGGGATATTTCAGGCAGGACGCAGCAGGGGTTGGATCATCGATCCAGTCTGCCGCTCTATTCAGGTCGTCGGGTTGGTGCAGCCATTTCCTTTGCTTCTGCCAACCCTGGCAAGTCATTTGTTCAGCAGCCTTCGGGCTGGTTTATTTTTTCAGTTTAGCCCTGATCATGGCCACTACTTCATCCACCTCGGGGATCTTCAGGAGCAGGACGATGCCGGCATAAACCACCACTGCCACCCCGATGGCCAGGATCAAGCCGATCCGGTAATCCACCGCATAGGACAGGAGAATATAGGCCGCATAGGCAACGATGCCCATGACCACTGAGGCGCCGGTGATCTTCAGGATCTTGATTAAAAGCTCCTTGTACTCGAATCTCAAATTGCCCTTCTTGCGCAGGGAGATCATCAGGAGGATGGAGCCCAGGATGGAGGCGATGGAGGTGGCCAGAGCCAGACCATTCAAGCCCATTACCATGGACAGGACGATGTTGAGGACGATGTTGACCCCTACAGCGATGGCCGCATTGATGGTGGGCGTCTTGGCATCATCCATGGAGTAAAATACCCGGGAGACGACGCCGCGGATGCCAAAGCCCATAAGTCCCGGAGCATACCAGAACATACCGCCAGCCGTCATTGCCACGGCCCGTTCGTCAAATTCGCCGCGGAAAAAGAGCAAGCGGATGATGGGTTCAGAGAACACCATCAAGCCGATGATACAGGGCACCACGACCAGGGTAATGGTCACCAACGAGTTGGTCATGGTAGCCTCCACCCCTTTGTACTGCTTGGCGATGACCATTTTGGAGATCCTGGGATAAACCACGGCAATGACGGAGTAGATGAAGATGCCTTCCACAAACCCATTCATCCGGCTGGCATAATCCAGGGCGGCCACGCCGCCGTCGATGACCCAGGAAGCCATATTTTTATCCACGATCATATTGATCTGGTTGACGGCAACACCCAGAATAACCGGGGCTGCCAACAATAAGAGGTGTCTTAAACTGGGGTCCTTGAAGTCCACCACCGGTTTGTAGTGGAACCCTTCCTTTTTGGCAAAGGGCCACATCCAGACGACCTGGACCAGGACGGAGACGACGATGCCGATGGGCAGAATCATGATGTTGATGTTCTTGGCCAGAGGATAGGAGGCAAAGAACACCAGATTCATGGGGATTCCCACCATGGCCGGCACCCAGAAATTTTCCTTGATGTTCAAGTAGGGCTGGAGGATATAGCTCATCATGGAGAAGACCGTGCCAAATACCGCCACCCGGGTGAACATGGCCGTGATGGCCAGTTTTTCCCCTTCAAAGCCCGAAGCGAACAGCTTAACGAACAGCTCCGGAAACAGGTTGACGATGATACAGAAGATCAGGGCAAAAATCACCACGATGTTCATGATGTTGGAGGTGAAGCGATCGGCGCTCTTTTCACCGCTTTTGGCGTCGGCTTTATTGTAAGCCGGGATAAACCCCGTGGATAAGCCGGTTCCGACGATCATCAGGATGATCATGGGGATAGCCTGGGCGATCTTGTAGGCCTCGGCCACCTCGCCGACTCCGTAGTAGTTGGCCAAGAGGATCTCCCGGACAAACCCGAAGACCTTGGTAAAGGCTGACAGGACCATCAGGTAAAAAACAGCGTTCCGGGCTGAACCGGCCGACTCGGAGGCTTCCTCCAGGTCAGAATTATCCAAACCCATGCCCAGCTTCTCCAGACTGTCGTTGACTTCATCAAATTCCGGGATATCAATTTCCGGGATGTCCTTTGCCAGAGCGGCGGCTTCCTCGTCATCCGGATCCCTGGCTATCTGATCCTTCGGTTTGGGATCCGCAGCCGAAGTTCCCTCAGACACTGGACCCCCAGATGGTTTGAACCATTTATCCCAAAACCTGGGCTTATTGGTTGGATTAGCCATTTACCGCCTCGATGACTGAATCTGCCACCTTCTTGATCTCCTCCCGCAAAATGTAGGGAGACAGGGGAAGGGACAGGACGATATCGCAAAGTTCAGTGGATACCTTCAGCTCTTCTTCATAGTAAGGGATGGCCGAGAAGGCGCCCTGGAGATGCATGGGCTTGGCATAGTAGACCATGGCGGGAATCCCGTTGGCCTTGAGTTTTTCTGCCACCTTGTCCCGCTGCGCTTTGTCCTTCAGCTTGATGGTGTACTGAGCCAGCCGGAAAAGAAGTTCTTCGGCAGGTAAGGCACTTCCACATGGTCTTTTAAGAGCTCGGTGTAATAGGCGGCTGCTTCATTGATATCCGACCATTCGTAGTCCTTGAGGGCTTTGAATT
>CAZOTM010000186.1:0-4743 GCA_964582675.1 uncultured Clostridiaceae bacterium | reverse complement strand
CTTGCAGAGCAGATCCTCGGGATTCAACTAATACCATCCCTTCCGAAACTCGGGGGTTCAAATAGGTTTCATAGCCGTTTGCGATTGTGTAAGTACCAATTGTCCAGATTTTTTTGTAGTCCTTCACCCATAGATCCTTGTCAATGACGATGGACTCCTCGGATATGATATACTCACCCCCATCCCGGGAAACGGATAAGGCGGCCTGATAAGCTTTTTCGGCCGGTAGGTGGCTGGCCTCGTATTTATTGATGACGCCTGCGGCCATCCCTGCCATGGCCTCAGCTGTTAAAATCAAACGGTAGGAAGTCAGGGCGCCCAGTTTTTCATACTTGAAACTGCCCCCGGGCGTGGTGGCAGCTGCTGGAGTTGTAGCTGGAGTCGTAGCTGGAGTCGTTGCCGGTGCGCTGGTAGAGGACGGCGGCTGGGTGGTTTGCGTCGCTTCTGGTGCAGTGGTGATCGATGGTGCGGTCGAAGCTGGAGTGGTGGAAGGACTGCCGCTGCCGCAGGCAGACAGGATGAGCGCTGAACTTAATAACATCGTTAAAAACGAGCGGATTTTCATCACGAACACCTTCCTTTGGTCATGTCAGATTATGTCAAATCGTCTATCTGCTTTTATTATAGAATGGTCAGGAAGGGGATACAACAGAGGACTGAAGGGCGGGAATGCCGTTACAAATATTTAACAAACCAGGGGCAAAGCAGTCTTCCCATTCCGAAAGATTCGCCAGTTATTGCCTGAAAAATCTTTGGAAAACAATCTGTCTTGGAAGGGTTACCGAGTGCCAAGCCTCCGATAGATTGGGAAACCGGAGTCCCTTGAGCTTGGTTGATGCTTTGTCCAATTTATCCAGGGGAGCAGTTCACGGCCCATTGACGGACTTTATGAGGGCGATGACTTCATGATCCTCCACCTGGTGGAAATCCTCATAGTAAGATCCCACTGATCCCAGAAAATAGTCATCGATCTTCAGGGCAACCAGTTCATCCACCATGGTCTTTAATATTCCGGCAATATCAGAGGGGATAACAGGTATGGCCAGAACGATCCTTTCAGGACTGAGCTGGGATATTTCCTGGATAGCGGCCATCATGGTCAAACCTGTGGCAATGCCGTCATCCACCAGGAAAACAATTTTTCCAGCCACAGCCTGCCTGACGGCATCTCCCAAATATGTTTGCCGGCGCCGTTTGATTTCCTCCCGCATCCTCGCCGCCTCTGCCGTAAGGTAGGCCGGATCGACTTGTCTCAGTGCCTCGGGATCGTAAATCGGTTCTCCGGATTCCGTCACGGCACCGATGGCATACTCCGAATCCCGGGGATGGCCGATTTTTTTGGTAATGAGAAGACCTAAGGGGGCATGGAGCTGCCTGGCGATCTCTGCCCCCAGCACCACTCCGCCCCGGGGCAGGGCAAACACCACTACAGCTTCCCCCTGGTACTTGAGCAGGGCATCCGCTAACTGGATCCCGGCAGCTTTGCGATCTTTGAACCTCATGTCCATCACCTCACAGTTTGCTTGAATCACGCCTGGGTTACTACTTTTATCATACTCCATTTTACGACCCTTGGTATTTGGGTAAAACATCTGATTTTAAAGTAAGCATCTGATCGTCAACTAAATCCCTGGTCTGAGATTTGACCCCAAGACCATAATCCATCTGATGGCACAAGAGTCTGTGAAAACGAAATATATTCTATCACGGCCGAAAACCAGGAGGGGCTGGAGAAAATCTCTACCTCTAAATTCTACTGCATTTTAGACCCTGGGAAATGCCGTGAAACCGGCACCCTCAGCCGTTGACAAGTAATGCCACTGGGATATCTTAAGAATCCCGGCTAACTTTAGGCAAGTCTTTGGGCAACTATACAACAATTTTGCTGACTTGGGATTTGTAGACAATAATATTTGTGATATAATGATTAAAGACAATAAGGCAAAACTTATTTTTTTGTCAAACAATCGGCTGGTTAATATGACAGCTCCCGGATGAGCTTGAATATTGTCAGCGGTTTGTTAATATTTCTAATGTGGGGGGATATGATGAATCCATTAATAATGAAATTTGTAAACGACGGGTTTTTTAACGAGACGGTAGGTAATCATCTGGATGCGGCGCTGACCAATGGCGAGTCCATAATCATTGCAGGTCATAGATCAACTGGTACCAGACCCTTTATGGCGAACATGATGGCAGCTGCCAAAAAGTCCTACAAGACCGTTCAGGTCAAAAAAGTTGAGGATCTGGAAAAGGAAGCCCAGTATTTCCTGATTCCCGGTATTCCTGATGTTGATTTTGAAGATATCGTTTATCAGGCGATCAAGGTGCCTACTGCCAATATCGTCACCATCAAAGAGCCGGAGCAGCCGATCTCTTTAATGAAGATATTCAAGAAGCTCTACAAGGAAGTTGGTCCTACTGACAAGAAATTCCATCAGATCGAATGCGACAAGAAAGACGGCGTTCCTTTCGTAGCTAAGGTAACCACTTTCTCCATGGGCGCAGACGGAAAAGTAGCAAAGTCTGATTTAGCTTTCTAAAAACCTTATAATAGCTTTAAAAAACCCCATCTCCTTGAGGTGGGGCTTTTTGCGGTCATAATGACACATTTCCTTAATCGCCGGCTGATATTCGTTATAAGTTACCATAATAATAGTTTCGGCCGGAATTCATCCCGAAAGGACGGTTTCGGGATTCGGTAAATGTTCAACAATTCTTATCCTGGTTCAGGCATACTTTTCCCCCGGATGGCCTCAGCATTTACAGAACCCACCGGACAGGTATAATTTAATCATGAAGATTGATGAGAAACTGAAAGCACTGCCGGATCGCCCCGGCGTTTATCGATTTATGGACAGGGAAAACAGAATAATCTACATCGGCAAAAGCAAGCACCTGCGCAATCGGGTTCGTTCCTATTTCCGGGGAGTCAAGACGGGGAAAATCCACCGCCTGGTCAGGGAGATCCAGGATCTGGACTATGAGTTGTGCGACACCCATCTGGAGGCCAGGCTCTTGGAGTGTTTACGGATCAAGGAGCACAAGCCGCAATACAACGCTCAATTCAAAAGGGAAAAAGGCTTTGTTTATCTGAAAATCGGCCAACGTTATCCGCAAAGCGCATTGTCGGTGGCAGCCCATCCCGATGGCGGGATCGGTCCGTTTCGCAGTCAGCGGCTCTTGGAGTCGGTCATTGAAGTCTTGCGCAAGCTCTACCCCATCATCATCACTGATCTGCCGCGGGAGGCCGGGGATGCGGGGGAGCCAGTCGGCGGCTCCGAAATTTCCTTTGAATACGCCGTGCTGCCCAGACGGCTCACTGCGGCGGAGTATATCCAAAATCAGGCCGCTCTGGCCATACTGTTTCAGGAGGCGGCAGTTTGGCCGGATTTCATCCAGGGCTTGACTGGAGCCATGCTGGAGGCAGCGGCAGGGGAAAGGTTTCAGGAAGCCATTTTCTTCCGGGATCTCCTGGAAGCATTAACATTGCTCCACCGCCTGTGGGTCGAGGACCAACAGTTATTTCAGGAGCTGCTGTTTTTAAGGATCCCCCTGGCGGAGGGGGTAAAATATTTCCGGGTTCGGGCCGGGAGGATTGAAGATTCGGCAGTGGGCCAGGGGATGGACGGCTCTGAATTTACCGAGTTTATCCAACATTCCGAAGATCGGGGAATTTTCATCGGGCAGGCTCTCTCAGAGCGGGCGCAGCTGGATTTTCGGGATATCCTCTATTCAGAGATCCGGGCCTTGCCGCCTGACCAGGTAGTCCGCAGCCGGAGCCAGGAGATCAGCCATGATAAGGATATGGGAATAATGGGGACGGATCTTCCTGACTGATCCCTAATGATTCATGGGGGGATTGCTCCGGTGCGCTCAGCAGCCCGCAGGAGGATAAGCTCCGCCTTCCGTCACCAGGACAAGCCCCGTTTTCCTGAGAACAGCGGCTCCGGAACAACCGCAGGGAATCCAGCTGCCCTTGCCGGCGAAATTGCCCATGGACATCCGGGGCAGCTTGACCCGGAGGTCCCAAGATTCAAGGTCTGGGAGGTGAGTTTTGAACAGGTCATGATCGGGAGGAGGCTTTCGGTCATGGCCGGTTTTAGTTCCCGGTGAAAAGTTTGGGGGGATCTCCTCTCTGGGGAGATCACGGGCAGCGGAGGAACCCATTGCCGAAATCTCAAGTGGTCTTTAAGGTCTGACCGGGTTTTCCAGTTGGGTGGGCTGCCCGCTGCCATCGATTGGCAATGGGTGGTTGCAGAGACGGAGATAAAACAGTTCGCCGGAAGGGGGATATTCCTGCCGGAACGATAAGGATCAAGAATATTTATAATGAATTTAGCATGGATTACGGATAAATTTTTTGAAATCGGCGATGATCCGGTCTATAATAAAAGTAACAGGATCCATTAGTTTTTTTAAGGTCCTGACCCTTCCCCTGTAAAATGGACACCATTTTCTCGCACATGCTTTGTTTTTCGCAAGATTCCTGCATGATCCACTTTTTATAAAAAACTACTCACTTTAACGATTTGAGGCTGTTGAAGCATACATTAGACTTCCTTGGACCGTCAAGGCCCCGCTGAGCGGTTGCTACGCATCCTTGACTGCCCAACCAGTCTAATGTGCTTGGTCGATAGCCCAAATCGGCTTATGCTGTCTTTTTCCAACCCTCCCAAGCATTGTAGTACTCCTCTGGTGTCATGTAATCAAACGCTTCATGCAGGCGCTGCCGATTGT
>CAZOTM010000185.1:0-4750 GCA_964582675.1 uncultured Clostridiaceae bacterium | reverse complement strand
TGATCTTGAACAATCGTCTGAAGGAAGACTATATCATTTAACGCAGACCGGATTTTAAAACCAGGGGGATCAAACCAAAAACGATCAAAGGACGGAAAATCCGACAAACAGTTTTAAATCTATTGATCAGCAGCGATCGATCCGGATCAGCCGATCACTGCAGCAAAACCAAGGGAGGTAGCAATGAAATACATCAAGGAACTGACCATCATCATCTTCATCAGTTTTGCGGGAGAGATCCTCAACAAACTCCTGCCGTTTCCCATTCCAGCCAGTATCTACGGACTGTTTATCATGCTGCTGCTGCTGAGCAGCAAAATCCTAAAAGTTGAACAGGTGCGGACAGTGAGCAGTTTTTTGATCGAGGTCATGCCCATCATGTTCATCCCTTCCGTGGCTGGACTGATCAACTCCTGGGCGCTGATCTCCTCGATCTGGCTGAAACTCCTGGTTTATACCATGGTTTCCACCATAACCATCATGATGGTCACCGGGCTGACCACTGATTTTATCATCGGCAGGGGGCAGAGCAAATAAATGGGACTTTATACGCAATCCATCTTCTTCGGAATCGGACTGACTCTGGGAGCCTATCTGATCGGGGCGGCGCTGAAACAGCGGTTTAAGATGTCCCTGTTCAACCCCCTCCTCATTTCCAATATCATTGTCATCATCGTCCTTCTCCTGTCCAACACCGATTATGCCGTCTACATGAAGGGCGGCCAGTACATCAACTATCTCCTGACTCCGGCCACCGTCTGCCTGGCGGTACCCCTTTATGAAAAGCTGGATGTTTTAAGGACCAACCTGAAAGCGATCCTCATCGGCACCTTTGCCGGTGTCCTGACCAGCCTCCTCATGGCCCTGGTGTTTTCCCTCCTCTTTGGCTTTACCCATACGGAATACGTGACCATCCTGCCCAAGTCCATCACTTCCCCCATCGGGATTGCCCTGGCCGAGGAACTAAAGGGCAATCCGGCGATCACCGTAGCCCTGATCGTCATCACCGGGATATTCGGCAACCTGATCGCCGAACCCGTGGTTAAACTGCTGAGGCTCAAAAGCCCCGTTTCAGTCGGCATCGCCATCGGTACCTCTGCCCACGTGATTGGTACCACCAAGGCCATGGAAATGGGTGAAACGGAAGGCGCCATGAGCAGTCTGGCCATCACTGTAGCGGGGCTGATGACGGTATTTGCCGCCTCCTTCTTCGCCGGTTTCTATTAATTGCAATCAGGTTAAAAAACAAAACCCTGTGAACAAACTGTTCGCAGGGTTTCACTATTGAATATATTATCTCTTGGAGAATTGAGGAGATTTACGAGCCTTCTTCAGGCCGTATTTCTTTCTTTCCTTCATTCTGGAGTCTCTGGTCAGGAACCCTGCCCGCTTTAGTTCAGGCTTTAATTCTTCATCGGATTTAACAAGCGCTCTTGCAACTCCGTGCCGGATCGCTCCAGCCTGTCCGGTGATTCCACCGCCATGAACATTAACCAGAATGTCATAGACTGACTTCTTACCGGTCAGCTCAAGGGGCTGATTTACTGTAATTCTGGTTGTTTCCAGGGGAAAATAGTTTTCAAATTCTCTCTTGTTGATAACAACTTTGCCATTACCGGGAACGAGTCTGACTCTTGCCACTGACTTCTTTCTTCTTCCGGTAGCCAGATATTGAACCTTTGCCATTGATCATTTCCTCCCTAATTAGTACTTCAGCACTAGAACTTCTGGGTTCTGAGCCTGATGTGGATGTTCCGGTCCTCTGTAAACCTTGAGTTTTGTAGCCATCTGTCTGCCAAGTGATCCACTTGGGAGCATTCTTCTGACAGCTTCCTGGAATGCAAACTCCGGTTTCTTCTCAAGAACCACTCTGTAAGGAGTTTCCTTCAAACCGCCCGGATAGAGCGAGTGATGCCGAAGCATCTTCTGGTCGAGTTTTTTGCCGGTCAAAAGGACTTTTTCTGCATTTATTACTATTACGAAATCACCTGTGTCTACATTTGGTGTAAATTCAGGCTTGTTTTTTCCTCTGAGTATTGATGCAATCTGGCTGGCCACTCTTCCAAGAGGCTTTCCGGCAGCATCGACTACATACCATTTCTTTTCAATTTCTCCAGCTTTCGCTAAGTATGATTTCATCTTATAACCTCCCGTATTACTGTTCATCGTTCAAAAAAGAGTCCGGGGCTAAGGAACCCTTTTTTCACGTTTAACAAACATTAACATTTTAATACACTTATCCAGGCGTGTCAAGAAATAAATATTTTCTTCCCAGCAAAATATGCAGAATCCTGCCCCTTGGTTTCGATCCGGATACCAAGGCTTAATCGCCTCTGAGTTAGATGGGCATCCAAGGCAGAGCAATCCAAACCAAACAAAATTCAAAATATTTGCAGCCAGCATCTCTCCCTGAGTTTGCCCTGTTCAAAAAGTGCAGTGCTTCCATTATATGCCAACCGGCCGGATTACACAAATCACTGAATTTAAAGGTCGGCGGCTCCGTTTTAACCTCCGTTGTACCGTTTAAGCCGCCTTCCGGACAACCGGCCGGTAAACATCTGACCAATTGACAGACAGCATCTGCCCAACAGACAGCTGTTCAATCGACTGCTGGATCAACCAGCCAAATGAGGGGAAGGGATCCAGCCCTTGGTGAGCCGTGATCCCTTCCCTGCCGATCCAATGATCCGCTTTCATGACTTATCTGCTATCCTGAATATTCTGGCCCTCCCTTACTGGTCAGCTCCTTCCCATACCGGGAACTGTGCACCCTTATAGACTTCCTTCATCAAGTCCGCGATCTCCTTGGTCTGGTAGGCAGCCACGATCTTCTTGTAGATCGGATTATCCTTGTCAGCCTCTCTGGCAGCGATGAGATTGAAGTAGGGCTTTGAACCATCGGTGACCGGTTCTAAGAAGATGGCATCCTCTGCCGGTGAGAAGCCGGCATCTACGGCCAGGTCGGTATTGATGATGGCTGCGCCCACATCCTTCAGGGATCTGGCAGTCTGTGCAGCATCAAGCTCCTCGATTTTGAGATTCAACTTATTCTCAACGATGTCTTCCTGACTCGGGGCCAGGTTGGAAGGATCCTTGAGCTTGATAAGTCCGGCGGCTTCCAGTACTCTCAAAGCCCGTCCCAGGTTGGTCGGGTCATTGGGTATGGCAATGCTGTCGCCCGCTTTGATTTCTGCCGGGCTCTTGTATTTCTCCGAATACAGGCCGATGGGGGAAAGGAAGGTATCCCCAATGGAAACCAGCTTGGTGCCTTTGTTTTTATTGAAATCATCAAAGAAAATGTGGTGCTGGAAGGAGTTAAGGTCGATATCCCCAGCGTTCAACGCTTCGTTGGGCAAATTGTAATCCGTGAACTCCACCAGTTCGATCTCGATATTTTCCTTGGCGAGGTTTTCCTTGATTTTATCCCAAAGCTCGTTTTTGGAGCCGATGACACCGACCTTGACCTTGGTGACCGCCGCTGGGGCAGAGGCGGTGGTAGTGGTAGTGGCGGTGCCGGCACAGGCACCGAGTATAACGGAGGCGGCTAATAGAACGGACGATAATGCTAAATGTCTTTTTTTCATAATGGTTCTCCTTGTTTTGTATGATTTTTTCTTATTTCGATTTTATTGGTTTTCGGTTTTCTGTTTTACTTGTATTCTGTTTTACTCGTTTCAAATTGTTCAATCCTGTTTTGCTTATCTAAGCTATTTTACTTGTTATAACCGGTTTAAAGTTGGTTATTACTTGACCTGATTCATGTATTTTCCCGATGTACCTGCCAATTGACTCCCCGATGGGTGATCCTGCCTCACATTCGAAACCTGCCGGAAGCCCAGGCCGGACAAAAATCATTCCCGTCCTGCAGTATTTGGGTCAATGGATGGACCTCCTTTCCAAAATGTTGCCGATGATCTGGATGGCAAACACGATGATCAGAATCAGCACGGTGGCCACCAATATGACATCGTTCTGGAACCGGTTGTAACCTACTGAGATCGCCAGCTTGCCCAGCCCGCCGCCGCCCACTGCCCCGGCCATGGCGGTGAGGCCCAGGATGGAGATGAGTGTCAGGGTGGATACCCGGATCAAGGCGGATTTCGACTCAGGCAGCCAGACTTTACGGATGATTTCCAGGGGAGCCAAGCCCATGGCTCGGGCGGCCTCGATCACCCCAGGGCTGACCGTTGCCATTGCCGTTTCCACCTGCCGGGCATAAAAGGGTGCCGAGCCGACCACTAATGGGACAATGGCCGCTTTGGTGCCGATGACGGTACCGATGATTGCTCTGGTGAAGGGGGAGATGATTGCCAGCATGATGATGAACGGGATGGCCCGGCCGATGTTGACGATCTTGTCCAGAAGATTATAGACTCCCCGGTTTGCCAGGAGGCCTCCCTCCCTGGTCAAAATCAGGAGGATCCCCAGGATCATTCCCAGGATGCCGGCGATGAGCCCTGTCCAGAACAGCATATACAGGGTAGCCAGGGTTTCGGTGTAAAACTGGTCCTTGATTCGAATTACGTTTGAAAAATCCATTACCCGGACACCTCCTTCAGGTTAATGCGTTTGACTTTGATCCCTTCTGTTTCCATGATCCGAATCCCTTCATCGATCCTTTGCGGCTCTCCATCAAAGGACACCAGAAGGTTGCCGAAGGGGGTCTGGTTTAAGAACTCCACATTCCCCGACAGGATGTTGGTGATGATGCCATGATCCCTTTGCAGATTGGCAATGAAGGGTTCCCGGA
>CAZOTM010000184.1:0-4761 GCA_964582675.1 uncultured Clostridiaceae bacterium | reverse complement strand
AGTGCCGATGATACTGCACGGGAAGCTGTGTGGGAAAGCAGGTTGATGCCAGTTTGACCGGATCATTAGCTCAGTTGGTTAGAGCTACCGGCTCATAACCGGTCGGCCCGGGGTTCGAGTCCCTGATGGTCCACCATGGGGGTATAGCTCAGTTGGGAGAGCGCCTGTTTTGCACGCAGGAGGCCAAGAGTTCGAGTCTCTTTATCTCCACCATATCCGTATCCTAGGGTACGGTTTTTTTCTGAGTAATGATCCGATTTTAAAATTCAATATTCGGCCGCTTGGCTGGCAATAAAGCAGCAGTACCTGTGATTTGGTACTGCTGCTTTATTTTTCTAAATAGTGGGTTCAATTGATTTTGGTTAGGGATCCCCTGGTTTGAGATCTTCTTGTTTGTGAACCGCCAGGATTGGATTAATCCATCCCTGGCTGCGGCGCCCATTATCATGGAATCAAGTGAGCTCAGGGGTTAGAACAGCAGGGAGAACACTCTGAAGAAGCTTTCTTTCATGAAAGTAATCGGAGATCGGTTCAGGTAGTCTTTTAGGAATAATTCGTTGGAATTGTCCATATCATCATAGAAGTACCCATCCATTTTGGAAGAATTGTATTCGTCATAAACCACTGCGTTGCATTCATAATTAAAAAAGAAGGATCGGACATCAAGATTTGCCGTACCCATGGTAAACATTTTGCCATCACAAACCATCGCTTTGTTATGGGCAAAGCTGGTTTTATCATAGAGGAAGACTCTGGCGCCGCATTCTAATAGTTCGCCGAGATAGGTCATTGAAGCATGACCCACATAAGGATGGTCATATTGAGCCGGGAACATGATCCTGACTTCCACACCAGACATGACGGCAGCCTTTAAAGCCGTCATCGTGCCTTCACTGGGGATGAAGTAAGGGGAAGAGATATAGATCCGCTCTTTGGCCGATGAGATCATCTTGATGTAAAGCAGCTCGATGGTATACAGGGCTGATTCAGGACCTGAATAGGCCAGCTGCATGGGCAGGTATTCCGCAGTTTCGATTTTTGGGAAATAATTGGCTAAATCCTGCTCTCGTTCGTAGATTTCCCGTCGCTTAAAGTACTCCCATTTTCTGGCATGTTCGTTCCGGTGGAGGACTGCGAAGAAATCATCGAAGAACAAACCTTGCAGGCCCAGCACAAAATCTCCCTCCACCCTCATGTGGCCGTCACGCCAGTATCCGAACTTACTGTTTCCCAGGTATTCATCACCGATGTTATTTCCGCCGATATATCCCACTTTACCGTCGATGACCACAATCTTGCGATGGTTCCGATAATTCCAGGATAAGTCAACGAATTTTGAAACGAAGGCAAAGGTAGCCGTAAAGGTTACGATCTGGATCCCCGCATCGATGAGGGACTGCTTATAATCAGAGCTGAAGGATCGGGCCCCCATTTTGTCCATAACAACGCGGACCTTCACGCCCGCCAGGGACTTCTCCTTCAGCTTATCAAAAATCTGCCGGCCGATATCATCGGATTTAACAATGTAGTACTCCATGTGGATGTGGTGGGAGGCATTGTCGATATCCTCCAACAGGGCTGCGAATTTTTCTGCACCATCTTTATACAGGGTTATCTTATTGAATAAGAACATGGGGGACCCGTTGGAATTGGAAACCAGCCTGGTGATATCATTATAGGGACCGTCATATTCTTTTAGGCTGGCATTGATAAAATCTGCCATGTTGGGAGAAAATTTTTCATTCAGGATCGTTTCCTTCCAGTTGATACCCATTAGAATATAAAGAAAAAAACCGAAGGGAGGCAACAATATGAGGACCAGGAGCCAGCCAAGCACTTTTTCCGGCCGTTCTCTTTTCCTAAATATGAGGGACCACATAATTATGAAGTTTAGAATATAAAATAAAATCGACAGTGTCGTCCAAATATTCATAGGTTCCTCCATACAATTTCAATATTTGCAGTATATCATATAAGTTGTAAGAATCGGTATCCAGAAGATTACGACATTGATCCACGGATTATTAATACATTTTTTATTATTTTCTAATATAATTATGACATAATCTAGGCAGTACAGTAAGAAACGATCATCACAGTTATTTCAATAACAGAGGATCAAAGGGGGGATGGAAAATTAAAAGAGATTGGGTTAAAGATATGCTGAATTTTTTGGGGATTTACTACGAAGGCAATGTAAATTCCAACAAAGCCAAACTACAGAGATCCGAGGGTGAACTTGTTTCCGTATACGATAAAAAATCAATGTTGGAAACCACGTTGAATTCCCTTAACTCCTTTAAAAAGAATAATTTTGCCATTTCCATTGGGTTGTTCTTTTTTCTGCAAATTGTAGCCTCCCCCATCCGATTTATGGCAGTCGGTTATTTTCTTGTCTCATCGGCCATTGCATCCATTGCCATTGAGAGCAATAAAAAGAAAATAAACGAGTATAAACGGGAGATCACACAGCTGGAAAAGGAGATCTCCAAACTGAAGGAACAGCTGAATATCGCCGAGAGCGACTTTAATGCAGACAACTTTGTGGACGCTGAGATCATCAATGAATACCCCGATGATCCCAATGGCGAAAATGGTCAGACGGAAACCAGTCATGACGAGAATGCAGCGCAGCGCCAAACGGCAGCTCAAAGCCAGGCGAAATACAGCACGTCCATCCCTGAGGCAGCGCTGGCTTATCAAAGACTGGATGAATTAAAATCCATTCTACCGGTGATCGGCGCAAGGGATAATGCGCTCTATGTCTTGTTTAAAAATGCCAACGACGCGGCAGAAAAGGTAAGAATGCTGATCCAGGGCGACCCTGGCAAAGAAATCAGGGCTTATTTGTTCTATAACAATGTGGAGACTCTCCATAAATGGGCGGATGGAGTGGAGGACCTCTATCAAGCCGAGGTTTACGAATCTCTCCTCAGTAACATTAAGAACCAGGCATCTGTGGCGCTGCCCGTGCTGCAGGAGAAAATCAATAAGGATTACTACAAAATCGTTTATCCGGATATTTTGGATATCGAAGCTGAAATGACCGTCATGTCCAAAGAAAATAAATGATATTGAATCACGATGCTGCCAGGGCAGCTCATTGGTCTGGCACGCCACGGACAACGAAAGCTGCAGCTTTTGCCAGAGCTGGGGATGGATCAAAAAAAGTAAATGGGAAACCGATGTTTGGTTACCCATTTTTACTTTTTTGCCCATGATTCTGATTTATTCAGTGTGAAATTTTAGCGCATCGGGTTCGGGAATTGTCGCCTGGGCTGACGTTTTGAAGACTCTGAATCACAACCCAAGATCTTTACTGGTTATGAAGAATTTTCCGGACCAGATCATAATGCGGAGACCGTGCAGCGCTTTTCGCCCAATATTGACTGCGCTGGATAAAGGGTTGAATTTGAAACCGTTCATGGGTATACCGTCGGACTGCACCAGGATATCTTCATCTAAAAATTTAGCACAATGCAGGGCTTAAGTTATTGGCATCTGATCAGTCTCATCACAGGGGGGTGAATGGACAGGTAAAAGGCCAGGGGTGCCTGAAAATTCTGCGATGGAGGCAAAGACAGACAAAGAAAAGGTAATTTCCTTAGAAATCACCTGGATTAAATGTATAATCATGATTGTTTTACAAACGCCGATGGATCGGCGGGCCGCAAATTCCAGTCAAGGTCGGGTGGAGGCAGCCGCAGCACTCCTGCCAATGGGTTACAAGATGGAGATTAGGGGGACCAATGGCTCTTTAGGCAGTACCTGAACTCCGGGATCAGGCCTCTGGGCAGAAGGTTAATTTTGGGTAGGCAGCTCTCTGCTGCTTCCTCATGTCGCTGAAGCCGATCCAAATACTCCAAACATAGGCGCAGGTTTTGGGGATCATCAGGATGCCCAGCAGAGGAATGACATCTGCCAATAGGACGACCGGGATGTAAAAAGCGAAGCTTAAAACGATGGTGAGGGCCATGTTCCGGAAGGGCAGGTCACCCGCTGCTCTTGAGCTCTGGTAAAACAGCACAATGATCAGGATGCCCAGAACCGCAAAGGGAATGTTTCGGTAGATCCCCCATGACAAGGGCGGGGTGAGACTTGTCCACTGGTTTTGCGGGAATAAACAAAGGGCGATCCGGATGGCTGACAAGATATAAACAGCTACGGTCAATTCGGTTTTACCCTGGATTTTATAGCGGGCTCTCCAAACATAGTAAAGGAGAATGTAAAAGAAAGTCATGGTTATGGAAGTGATCAGTTTGCCGATACCCAGTGATACGGCAAAGCTGGCCAATCCGGTCGTGTTTAATGCCAGCGCCCGGGGGATGAGGTGGAAGGAGTCGCCAGAACCCAAAACCACTGCCATGATCCCGAACAGGAGATATTGCGCATTGCCTTTGGAATTCCTGATCATAAGGACCCCAAGGGTGATGACTGTGGTCAGATAAACCATGTCGAATAAACTTTCCATAATTGCCTGCATAATTGTCCTCCTGAATAATGAACATTGTTCAACTTCGATGAATTTAATGCCCACTCTAAGTGGGCGCTGCTTGGTTAGTAAATAGTGCGGTAAATGATTTTCGTCAAAAAATCACAGGTGTCTGCCTGGTTTCTAATGAGTGACAGCAAATTGGTAAAGATAAAACCTATAAACTCAGATTTTGTAAAGTCATTTGAAAATGCGTCTTTCCGTATTCGCTGGTCCTGTTCAAGAGATTTGAGTAATCCCGCTTCGATGTGGGCAAAGTACTGGTTCAT
>CAZOTM010000183.1:3659-4764 GCA_964582675.1 uncultured Clostridiaceae bacterium | reverse complement strand
GCCTTGTCTTCCAGCCCAAAGGCGGATATGTCGGGGAAAAGAAACATGGAGCCCTCCGGTTTGGCGATCCGGACTCCCGGGACGGCTTTCAGCCTTTCGTACATATACTCATTGCGCCGCTTGAATTCGGCAACAAGTTCCGCCGTAAAGGCAGAGCCGTGCCTGACTGCATCCAGGGCGCCCCATTGGGGGAAATTGGCGGAGGAGGTGGAAATGGCATAATGGCCGTTGAGGACGTTATTGGCCAAAGGGGCCGGTCCCATGGCATAACCTAAGCGCCAGCCAGTCATGGAGTAGGTTTTGCTCATGGATTTGACCACCAGTGTCCTTGCCCGCATGCCTGGCAAAAGGGCAATGGAGAGATGGGCGCCGGAATAGACCAGTTCTTCGTAGCATTCATCGGAGATGACCGGCAGGTCGTTTTTAATGGCAAAGGCGGCAATGGCTTCCAGATTTTCACGGCTCAGGTTGTAACCGCAGGGGTTGTTCGGGTTGTTGATTAAAATCAGTTTGGTTTTTTCCGAGAGGCTTTTTTCCAAAAGCTCGGTGTTTACTACCCAGCGGTCATGGAGTTCAACGGGCACTTCTTTAATTTTGCCGCCGGACAGGTTGATGATCTCCGGATAATCCGCATAATAGGGGGAGAGACAGAGGACCTCCTCGCCGGGTTCCAGCATGGTCAAAAAAATTGCGCTCAGGGCCTCACTGGCCCCGGAGGTCACAACGATCTCGTGGATTGGGTCATAATGGTGGCCCTTGGTGGTTTCCTTTTCGGAGATGGCCTGCCGCAGGGGCAAGATACCCGCTGTGTCCGTATAGGACACCTTGCCCTCATCCAGGGCTTGTTTGGCACCGTCCTTGGCCGCCGCCGGCGAGTCGAAATCCGGCTGGCCGATTTCCATGTGGATCAGGGTTTTGCCCTCCGCTTCCAATTCATTGGCCATTACACCCAGGAGATACAGCCCTCCGGGCGGCTTATTCGCATAGCGTTGGTTGGATATTCTCATCATGGCCTCCTTTTTGTTTAACAAGCTTATTTTAGCAAAATTATCCCGATTGATTGGGCAGTTTAAGAAATTATCTATGAAACTCCATGGTTTGTCTC
>CAZOTM010000183.1:1120-3559 GCA_964582675.1 uncultured Clostridiaceae bacterium | reverse complement strand
TCCCGATTGATTGGGCAGTTTAAGAAATTATCTATGAAACTCCATGGTTTGTCTCGGTTTTGATTTGTAATTCCAGCCCATTGATCCAGTCCATTGATCCAGTCAATCGAACCAGACTGTTTCGGAGGGCGGATTCAGGTTTATTAAATCAGGTTTTCGATCCAGGATGGCGGACCCAAGCTGGTTGACCCTGCGGCTACACAAGGCCTATTCCGATAAATGTTGTTCAGGCGGCAGAGCGCCCGCTTAAAAAGTATAGGAGACTGGGGTTGGACCCTCCGCTGGCAGAAAGTTTAACCAAAGCCAAGTCCCCGAGATTAACCCTCTGGCCGGGCGGAGGGCAATAACCCCGGGTATTTCTCAATCCATGGGGGACTTGTAGTATAATTAGACTGACTATTCGGAGGATATTATGTACGATGTGGCAATTTTAGGGGCTGGGATTATCGGCGCATTCTGCGCCAGGACCCTCGCCCGGTATGATATTAAGATCTGTGTGATCGAAAAGGAAAATGACTGTGCCATGGGGACGACCAAGGCGAACTCCGCCATCGTCCACGGCGGGTTTGATCCGGAGCCGGGAACCATCATGGCCAGGACCAATGTCCTGGGCAATGAGATGTATGAGAGGATCAGCCAGGATCTGGCAGTGCCCTTCCACCGCAACGGGGCCCTGGTGGCAGCTTACAGCCAGGAAGATATGGAGCGTTTGGCGGAGCTCCTGGAAAACGGACGGCGCAATGGGGTAAAGGACTTGTCCATCATCAGTTATGACCAAGCCAGGCAGCTAGTGCCGCGGCTTGCCCGGGAAGTGGTCGGCGCCTTGTACTGCCCGACTTCAGGGGTGACCAGCCCCTTTGAACTGACGCCGGCCCTCCTGGAAAATGCGGCGGAGAATGGCTGTCATTTGCTCTATGATGCAAAGGTCAGTTCCATCCAGGAGAAAAGTTCAGCGGCGGGAAGCAGATATTTCAGGATCGGCATTTCCAAAAGCAGTGGGGAAGAGTCGGCGGTGGAAGCCGGCTTTATCATCAACGCCACCGGGGTGGATGCGGATGACGTGTTTGAATTGATCGGCGAAAAGGAATTTACCATCCATGGTGTCCGCGGCCAGTACTATGTGACAGACAAAACGGAAAACCATGGCATCAACCTGACCTTATTCAAAACGCCGGATGAGAATGGCAAGGGTGTCCTGATCGCTCCCATGGTCCATGGCAATCTGCTGTTGGGCCCCAATTCGGAGCCCGCGCAAGACAAGCATGATCTGGGGACCACCAGACGGGAATCAGAAGTCATTGGGCAGCGGGTCAAACGGTTTGTGGAGGACATCAACATCAAGAGCTCTATCCGATCCTTTGCCGGGATGCGGGCTTATTCGGACCGGGCGGATTTTATCGTGGAGGAGTCCAGATCCGTCAAGGGGTTTATCAACCTGGCCGGGATCAAATCCCCGGGACTTA
Organism: uncultured Clostridiaceae bacterium; assembly: GCA_964582675.1. Taxonomy (GTDB): domain Bacteria; phylum Bacillota; class Clostridia; order Clostridiales; family Clostridiaceae; genus JG1575. Next base: position 2,096 of record CAZOTM010000183.1, on the reverse strand, counting down.
CGGCCGCCCCGGCCATCGCTCTGCTGGCCGCAGACCTCCTGCAAACGGCGGGTCTTAAAATGGCTGAAAAAGCCGATTATGAGCCCAAGCGGAAACCCGTCGGCTTTCTGTCCCTGACGAAAGAAGCGCAGGCTGAATTGATCCAACGGGATCCCTCCTACGGCCGGATCATCTGCCGCTGTGAAATGGTCACTGAGGGGGAGATCCGGGAGGCTTTGCGGCGGCCCAACCCACCCAGGACGCTGGATGGGGTGAAACGGCGGGTCCGGCCAGGTTCAGGCCGCTGCCAGGGGGGATTCTGCGGACCGCGGGTCCTGGAAATCCTGGCTGAGCACTATGGGCTCCCGGAGACGGAAATCATGCAGGATAAACAGGGCAGCTACATCATCACGGAAAGAATGGAGGATCGCCTTGGAAAACTATGATCTGTTAGTCATCGGCGGAGGTCCGGCCGGACTGGCCGCCGCCTGCGAGGCCAAACGGCAGGGCGTCCAGAGGATCCTGATTGTTGAGCGGGACGCCCGCCTGGGTGGGATCCTCCCCCAGTGCATCCATCCCGGGTTTGGGCTGGAGCTTTATCAACAGGAATTGACCGGGCCTGAATTTGCCTTACGGCTGGTGCAGGAAACGTTGGATCTGCAGATCGAAACAGCTTTGGACACCGTGGTGGTCAAGGTTGAGCAGCTGCCAGGTGGTGGAGATGGCCAAGGCGCAAACCCGGCATCGGGAAATCCGCCTTTCTTGGGAACTCTCTTAAAACCAAGCCGGGGTGTGGTCCAGATCCAATGCCAGGCAGTGGTTCTGGCCATGGGCTGTCGGGAACGGACCAGGGGCGCCATCGACATCCCGGGGGACCGGCCCTCGGGAATCATGACGGCCGGGCAGGCCCAGCGCTATATCAATATGGAAGGCTTGATGATCGGCCGACAGGTCGTCATCCTCGGTTCCGGGGATATCGGCTTGATCATGGCCAGAC
>CAZOTM010000183.1:0-1110 GCA_964582675.1 uncultured Clostridiaceae bacterium | reverse complement strand
GCTGACTTTGGAAGGTGCCCGGGTGGTATGCGTTGCCGAAGTCATGCCCTGGTCCGGGGGACTGCGCCGAAACATCGTGCAGTGTCTGGACGACTTTGACATCCCCTTGCGCTTATCCACCACGGTGACGGATATTCAGGGGAACGGAAGATTATCCCAGGTGACGCTGCAAAGGGTGGATGACAAATTGAAGCCTATCCCGGAGACCGAAGAGACAGTCGCCTGCGATACTCTGCTCCTCTCCGTCGGTTTGATCCCGGAAAACGAACTGAGCCGGGAGCTGGGTGTGGAATTATCACCCCGGACCAACGGGCCGGTGGTGGACCAAAATATGGAGACCAGTATCCCGGGTGTCTTTGCCGCCGGCAATGTCCTCCATGTCCACGACCTGGTGGACAATGTGGTCAAGGAAGCCATCAAGGCGGGGCGGGATGCCGCCGCCTATGTGCTTAATACCGCCGGGCATGGGGATAAGCAGGCGGTGGCGGTCATCCCCGGAGATGGCCTGACCTACGCCCTCCCCCAGAAAATTGAAATCACCCACCACCTGGAGGATGAGACCGCCGATCTCTACTTCAGGGTGGCAGAAACCATGGAAGACGTCTATATCACCGTTAAGCAGGGGGATCGGGTGATCCTCAGGCGGCTGAAGGTGTTTATGACTCCGGGGGAGATGGAAAAAATCAGGATACTCCTGGCGGGAATCACTTCCCAAGGGCCGGTATTGATCGAGGTGGAAAATTGAAAGAACTGACTTGCGTGATATGTCCCAGGGGCTGCCGGGTGACCGTCTCCCCTGATTTTATGGAAACCACCGGAAACAAGTGTCCCAGGGGGCGGGTTTATGCCATCCAGGAAGCCAGGGAGCCAAAACGGATCCTAACCACCACGGTGCAGCTGGAGGGCTCGCCGAGGACCAGGCTGCCGGTGCGGACCGATCTGCCTATCAAAAAAGAATTGATGGCAGATGCCATGGAGCTGTTGAAGGGGTTTTGGGCAGTCCCCCCCATTAAGGCCGGGGATATCCTCATCCACCATATTTTGGGAACGGAGGTCAATATCATCGCTTCGGCAAATGATGGATTGACTTAAGGAGGACTGGGGCCTCCC
>CAZOTM010000182.1:0-4777 GCA_964582675.1 uncultured Clostridiaceae bacterium | reverse complement strand
ACCTTGTCGATGATCCCCTGGTCATAAAATTTCTGGAACTTGATGAGCCCTTCGGTGAAAAAGCCAAAGGTGGCTGCCACAAAGACTTTCTTGGCGCCGCGTTTTTTCAGTTCAGTGGCGATGTCCAGCACCGATTCACCGGAGGCGATCATGTCGTCCACGATCAGGACATTTTGTCCGGCAATATCCCGGCCAATGTACTCATGCTGAACGATGGGATTCTTGCCGTTGACGATGCGGGAAAGATCCCGCCGCTTGTAGAACATGCCCACGTCGATCCCCAGGACACCGGCATAGTAGATTGCCCGATCCATGGCCCCCGTATCCGGGGAGATGACCACCAGCTTTTCAGCAGGGTCGAACAGCCAGTTTTCTTCGGTGAGAAAGTGCTTTAAAATATCCAGTGTGGGATAAACATTCAAGAAAGAAACCAGGGGGATGGCATTCTGGATGGTTGGATCATGGGCGTCGAAAGTGACGATTTCATCCACCCCCAGCTTTTCCAGGTCCTGGAGCGCCATGGCACAATCCAAAGATTCCCTGGCTTTTTTCTTATGCTGCCGGGAAGCGTAGAGCAGAGGCATGACTACGGTTACCCGTTCCGCCCGGCCGTTCATTGCCGACAGCACCCGTTTGATATCCTGGAGATGCTCATCGGGTCCCATCATGACCTCATGGCGGAACATCTTGTATTTGACCGACCAGTTGGATACATCGGCAACTATGAAAATATCCTTGCCTCGGACGGTCTCCTTTAATTTGACCTTGCCTTCCCCATTGGAAAATCTGGTCTGCTCAACAGGGATCAAATAGGATTCGATGGGATTCCCTTCCCGGTCGTAGTTGGCATCTTTTTCAGCCCTGGTCTGCAGGATGTGGGCATTCAGTTTTTCACCTAATTCGATACAGCCATTCAAAGCGATGATCCCGAGATCTGCGCCAGAATGTCTTTTGGAAATATCTATCATTTTTAAAAAACTCCTCTCATTAACTATTCCTCATCCATTCTAAGCCCATACCGCCAAAATTCCAAGGAGCATCTCACCGATTTCCGAGGAAAACCCCAGATTATCACCGACAATACCTCCGATCTGCTTTTTAGCCCAACCGGTAAAGAGCAGGGAAAAGAGCAATAAAGCGGCAATGGAAATAATAACCACCATTCCCTCTCCCAGGGCGATCCCTAAAATCGCAGCCACCCCCGTATTAACGGCCAGGGCGGGAATGCCCATATTCCGGACAAAAATATTGCCTGAGGAATCCGGTTTGGCCGGGGTGCCCAGGAAGGCAACGTAACACAGGGACAGCTTGCCCACTGCTCCTAACAGGGGCAGCAGCCAGATCCGCCTGGTCAGGATCAAATCATTGTAAATCATTATTTTTAAAGCCAGGTCAAAAAACAGGGCAGCTGCGCCATACACTCCAATTCTTGAATCCTTCATGATATCCAGCATTCGCTCCCTCTCTCTGCCGGACAATAATCCGTCCGCAGAATCGGATAATCCGTCCAGGTGATAGGCCCCGGTCAAAAGAAGATGGAACAGGAGTGTCACCAGAGCATTGATATTGCTGGGACATTTTAAAAAGGTCAGCACCATTGACAAACCCACCGCCGGCAGATAAAGGGCAGCACCATGCAGGCTCATCAGGAGGGATGCCCGCTTTAAAGCACCGTTGGAATAGTTGAGTTTCCGTTTGATGGGAAGTACTGTGAAGATCTGCGTCAATAGGAGTAATTCATTCATCATTTTAGCCTCATTGGCAGACCGGCGACCATAAAGTAGACTTCATCAGCTTCTTTTGCCAGAAATTGATTGATAAATCCAGAAAAATCCACGAAATCCCGGCCCAGTTTATATTCAGAAATCAAGCCCATGCCCACTTCATTGGTGACCATCACCAGGGTTTTCGAAGCGCTCCGGACAGCCTCCAGCAGGGAGGAAAACTCATCTTTGATCCGAACAAAGCTCAAATCAGTCTCCGCCTGGGACATATCCTCCATATTTTGGCTCAAATCGAACATCAGATTGCTGATCATATTCGTAACGCAGTCCAGGAGGATATACTCCCGGCTGGTCCCTTCCACTGCCTTGGCCAGCCCGCGGTACCCTTCAAAGGTTTCCCATTTTTGGCTGCGCCTAGCCTGATGGTGCAGGATTCGCAACTCCATTTCCCCATCGATTCGTTTGGCGGTGGCGATATACAATACATCATCCGCAGTCTTCAGATAATTTTCACCGAAGGTGGATTTCCCCGATCGGGATCCGCCAGTGACTAAGATTATTTTGCTCATGTTTAATTATCAGTTTACAAAAATCAGTTTATGCATAAATTTTATTATGTCAATTCAAAACCGGTGATTGCTACTTTGCTCCTTCTCTTTTGATTTATCCTATTATTCTAACGATTTCCTCAGGATTATACAAGGCGTCAATGACCAGCTGATCCGCCATCAATTTGGTTCTCAGGATGGCGCAGTTTGAGAAATAGACACTGTTGCGCAGAGCCATGTTGCCGCCGATGATATACGTATAAATGGAAGCCATGACCCCGCCGTGGGTAACGATCATGATCTTTCGGTCATAACCTTTTTCGACTTTTATGAGGTCATCCAAAAAGCTTTTGACCCGGCCATACAGATCCAAATGGGATTCCCCGTCCGGGACCCGGTAGCCATGATAATCCATGTTCCACTCCCGAAACACCGCAGGGAATTTTCGCTGGATCTCCTGGTAAGTCATGCATTCCAATTTTCCAAGATTCTGCTCATTGATCCGGGGATCGATGTGGGCGATGGAAGCCTTGAATCCCATAAGATCCAGGGTATCCCTTGTCCTGTGCCGTTCCGAAATAAAGATCTTATCCGGGTTGTATTTCATCCGATTGACCAGGAGGCCGGCTGCCCTGGCCTGCTCCTTGCCCCGTTCGGTCATGGGGGAATCCGTGAAGCCATAAAAATAATTTTTGGTATTGGCAAGAGTCTCCCCATGCCGAATGAACATTAATTCCATAAAAAAAGCCCTCCTTGTCTGATTATACCAGAAGGAGGGATGGACCATTTTTTGTTTTCGTTAAGTATGATATTTGATCCGGAAAAAATCCGATATCTTGACCAAGGTTGTCGATAAGATTTCCGCTTCCGCCTCATCCAAATGCTGCAGCACGCTGTCCATCATTTCCCCATGATACCGGTTATGGATATCGAAGGCCTCCATCCCTTTGGGGGTAAGGGCGATCCGGACGATCCGCCGGTCTTCCCCGTCTTTGGTTCGTTCCACTAACCCTTTTTCCAGCAGCCGGTTGATGGAAGTGGTCAATGTCCCCAAAGTAATATTCAGCTTTTCGGCCACTTCCGTCATTGTCTTGGCCATTGTCCTGCCAATGGCTTCGATGACATGCATTTCCGTGACGGTCAAATTCAAATCCGTTTCTTCCCTGATCATTTTTTCTTCGATTTTCAGGATCTGATTGAATACATTCACAAAGAGGTGGTTTAAAACCATTCTATCTTTTTCCATTTTACTCCCATCTTCAAAATTGATATTGCCTCCCTGGATATTTCAACGAATGCTGATGCATAATGGTTATTTTTAAAGCCAGTTATGCCTATTCCTGGCTGTAGATCATCTTCCGCTCAATAAAGTGCACCGGTTTCAAGCCCAGGGCTCTGATGAACACTCCGGCATCCGCCAGGGCTTCGCCGATGGGGCCAGGCCCATGGGAGTCTGAACCGATGGTGACATATTTGCCGCCCTTGTCCCGGAAAGCTTGGTAGTTCTCGGTAAATTCCTCCAAAAACTCCTGGTTTCGAAATCGCACGAGATTTAATTCCAGAGCCATATCCGTCTTGGCCAGGAAACTGAAAACCTCCCCCAACTCGTCGGGAAACTCACTGTAACGAAACCCCCTGGCAGCGTAGGGTGCATAGCGGGATGGGTAATCCAGGTGGCCCAGGCTGTCAACAAAGGGGTGGGTTTTTAGGCACTGCAGGATGTACTGGAAATAAGCCCGGTAAAACTCCGCCCTGGGCTGCTTTAAAAAATTAGCCCGGCTGAATAAATCAGCATCTTCCATGGTGTGGACAGAACCGATGACATAGTCCAGGGGTCCATCATCGATAAACGCCAGGGATTCCGCAGTGTACCTGGGGTCCATTCCGCATTCAATACCCAACAACAGATTGGCAGTGCGTTTACCTTGGTATTCCTCATGGAACTGGCGAATTGAAAAATCACTGTAGGCGTCGGGAAATAACCGATTGTAATTCTTATCCAGATGATCCGTGATGGTCAGCCCGATCCCCATGGACTCCGCTTTCCTGACTGCCGCTTCGATCCTCATGTCAGAATCAAAACTGAACTTGGTATGGATGTGGGTATCAAACAGCACTACTTATCTCCCATGAGGTAACAGGCCAGGATCTCCCCGTAGTAGATGGTATGGTAATCCCCATCAATGTAAGAGGTTGATTTGACATCCTCCGCCAAAACTTTCGGGTCGATTTTATGTTTATAGACGATTTTACACTCGTAGATTATGTCTGCATCCTTGATCACCGATACATCCACAAGTTTGCCAGGAACCTTATTGATCTTTCCGGCTTTGAACTTATCCAACCCCCGGCCGCTGTTCGTCCCGGCGAATTCCAGTTTGGCCTTGGCTTCGGCATTCGTCGCGATGGATACGGTAAATTCTTTGGCCTTCTCCATCAAAGCCGCGGTATAGCGGGAATTCCTCACCAGGACCGTAAATATGGGTCTGCCCCATTCAAATCCGA
>CAZOTM010000181.1:0-4788 GCA_964582675.1 uncultured Clostridiaceae bacterium | reverse complement strand
TCCTTTGCCAGCATACTGCCCGTAATTGGAGTGGCGATGCTCTATCGGATCAACTCGGCCCTGGCCATTCGGCAGATCATCTGGTTTATTTTAGGGATCTCCGTTTACTGCGCCATCGTCATCGTTCTGCCGGACCTGCAAAGATTTGCCAGGTTAAGGTATCTGTATATGGCCCTGACCCTGATGTTTGTGTCCATGGCGGCGTTTATCGGCACCACGGTCAACGGCTCAAAAAACTGGGTATTTATCGGCGGTGCATCCTTCCAGCCTTCGGAATTCGGAAAAATATTTTTTGTGCTTTATTTGGCTTCAGCCTTAAGAAAATATACGGGCTTGAAAAGTCTGGTGGAACCGGCAATCATATCGGCCATTGCCCTGGGCTTTATGGTTCTCCAAAGAGATTTGGGCTCGGCCATGATCTTTGCCTTTGTCGGCATCGCCATGATGTTCATTGCCACCAATAAAATCAGCTATATCCTGTCGGCCCTGGGCATCGGCGCCATGGGGGCTGTAGGCAGTTATTTCGCCTTTGACCATATCAAACTCAGGGTGTCGGTTTGGATGGATCCCTTCAAGGAGCAGTACGGAGACGGCTACCAGATCGTCCAGGGGCTGTATGCCGTTGCCTCGGGTGGGTTGTTCGGACGTGGCCTGTATCAAGGTTCGCCATCGTTGATCCCGGTTCGGGAATCGGACTATATCTTTGCCGTGCTGGCGGAAGAATTGGGTGTAATCTTCTGCATCGGCCTGCTCTTTGTCTATGCCCTGCTGTTCTTCCGGTCGATCCGGGTGGGACTGAATGTCAAGAGCGTATTTTCATCCCTCCTGTCCGTGGGATACTCCGTCATGATCGCCACCCAGGTCCTGGTCATCATCGGCGGGGTCATGAACATGATCCCATTGACCGGAATCACCCTGCCCCTGGTCAGTTACGGCGGTACATCCATGCTGACGGTTTTCTTTGCCCTGGGCATCATCCAAAAGACCTCAGAGGAGGCGGCAGAATAATGGCATTTGATCAATTAAAACGGTGGTTCAAGGGGTCCGGGAAAACGGGCAGTCAGCCGCCGGCAGCGGCCGGCCAGGCTGTCTCAGATCCACCGACGGACAATCCGGAGGACCAATCCGACTCAGGCCAGGTCTTTGAGTACAGCATTTCTGACCTGAAGAAAGAGAACACGAAAAACAACCGGCAGAATAAGATGACCCTGGAAGAACGCTTCCAGGACAACTTTGACGAGGAAAGAAAAAATCTCACGACCAATATCAAGCGCCTGACCATCTTAACCATGCTCTTGTTTGTTTCCGTGACTTCCTACCTGGTATATTTCCAGGTGGTCAAAGCCCCCACCCTGAAAAGCGATCCGGCCAACCGGCGGAATGCGGAATTCAGAAACCAGGTGCAGCGGGGCAGCATCTTTGACCGAAACGGCATGGTATTGTCCGAGAGCATCCTGGATGAGGATGGGATGCAGACCAGGCTGTACAACGGGGGGATCGCCCTGGGCAATATCCTGGGTTATGTTTCCGACAAGTATTCAGTCAGCGGCATGGAGATGGTCCTGGACAGCGAATTGTCCAGTGACAATTCCTTCAAAGGAATCTTCTCCATGGACTTCCTGTCCTCCCTTTTGAACCCGGAGACGGCGGTCACCAAGAAGCAGCGGGGCCATTCGGTGAAGCTGACCCTTGACTATGCCCTGCAGAATTATGTCTACGAGCAGCTGGCCGGCAGAAAGGGATCCGCAGTGGTCATGGACCCGCAGACCGGAGAGATCCTGGCCATGGTATCCAGTCCTGGTTATGATGCCTCCGAGCTGGATCAGGTCATGGAGCTGGTCAATACGGACGACGCTTATGCCGCAGACGCACCTTTGATCAACCGGGCGGTGAACAGCAGCTATGCGCCGGGCTCCACTTTCAAGATCATCACCCTGGCTTCCGCCCTGGACAACATCTCCGGCATCACGGAACGGACCTTTGACGATGTTGGCGTCATTGAATTCAAGGACGGCAGCAGGATCAACAATTTCTTAAACTATGCCAACGGAGAAATCAATTTATTGGAGGGTTTCATGTATTCCTCCAACTTCGTGTTCGGGACCCTGGGGATGGAGCTGTCCAATGCCCAGCTGCGGGTCTCGGCGGAGAAGTTCGGTTTTAACCAACCCATCGACATCAAGGGGTTGAAGGTTACCGAATCCAATTTCCCCGACATGAACGACGACTTTAAAGGGGATAAAGCCTTGACCGGAATCGGCCAGGGGGAAGTAACCTCCACCCCATTGCAGATGGCCATGATCGCTTCGGCGGTGGCCAACGGCGGACAGCTCATGGCCCCGGCCATCGTCAAGGAAGTGACGGACAAAGACAGCTTCATCATTTCCAGCCACACCCCGTCGGTGTTTTCCAAGGCCATGGATGAAGGGACCGCTGAAACCGTGGCAAGCTTCATGCGGCAAAATGTTCTCCGCACCAATACCTACTCCACCTTCCGCAGCGTCGAAGGTGCGGGGAAAACCGGAACCGCCCAGTTTACTGCGGATGGTGCCATGAAAATCAATGCCTGGTTCACCGGCTTTGCCCCCTATGACGATCCCCAAATTGCCATTGCGGTGATCATTGAGGATTTGGAAGATATCACGGAAAATACCGGCGCCCAACAGGCGATTCCCATTGCCAAATCCATTATGTTGTACTATTTGAATAATTATTGATCCAATGAACAGGATAGAGACGAAATGCCAATAACAGGTGAAGCAGATGTTTGATTTCGATTACCAGCTTTCCATACTCCCGAAATCCCCGGGAGTATATATTATGAAAAACGCCAGGGGCGAAATCATTTATATTGGAAAAGCCAAAGTTTTGAAAAATCGGGTGAGACAATATTTCCGGAGCGGAAGCGGCCTGGATACAAAAACCAGGCTGATGGTTGCCAATGTGGCTGAATTTGAATACATTGTGACGGATACGGAAATCGAATCCCTGATCCTTGAGCAGACCCTGATCAAGGAGAATATGCCCAAATACAATATCAGCTTAAAGGACGACAAACGGTTCCCGTTTATCAAGGTAACGGTCCATGAGGATTTTCCCAGGGTATTCATGACCCGCACCACGGAAAAGGACGGATCCAAATATTTTGGTCCCTACACTGATGTCAGCTCCGTATATGAGACACTGGCGGCCATCAAGCAGATCTATCCCCTGAGGACCTGCAAGCGGTTCATCAATGAAGGCGTTCCCCATACCAAGCCCTGCCTGAACTACCACATGGGCCTGTGCAAAGCCCCCTGCGCCGGGTATATCAGTAAAACCGATTACCGGCGGATGATCGATGACATCATCGATATTTTGAACGGTCAGGCAGCCGGTTTTAAAAGGGAAGTCAAAAAGGCCATGGAAGATGCCGCCGAAGCCCTTGACTTCGAAACGGCGGCCAAACTGCGGGATAAATACCTGGCCATTGAGAAGGTCCAGAAGAAACAGAAGGTTTATTTCATCGCCAAGGAAACGGATGAGGACTATGTGGCTCATTTCCGGGACGAAAATGATACCTGTGTCCAGGTGTTCTTTTTACGGGAGGGCCGGATCCAGGGCCGGGAGCACTTTATCCTCAAGGACACCATGGATTTGACTTCGGAATATATTTTGACGGAGTTTTTGGAGTCCTTTTATGGGCGGACGGCCTATATCCCCAAGACCGTTTATGTGGAAACCGCCGAGGACAAGGAGCTCATCGCCGCTTTTTTGAGCCTCAAAGCCGGAGCCCGGATCAATGTGGAGATCCCCTTGCGGGGGGACAAAAAGAAACTCCTGGAGCTGGTCAAACGGAATGCCGAAGTGACCTTATCCGCCTTCAAAGGCAAGCTCCTCCGGGAAAAGGAACTGGGCGAGGAGGCCCTGGCCGCCCTGGCCGAGCTGCTGGAGCTCTCCGAGTTCCCGGTCCGCATCGAATCCTATGATATCTCCAACATCGCCGGGATCGATTCAGTGGGCTCCATGGTGGTGTTTGAGGACGGTAAGCCGAAACCTTCGGATTACCGGCGATTCAAAATCAAAACCGTCAAGGGGGCCAACGATTATGATTCCCTCCGGGAGATCATGCTGCGGCGGTTTAAACGGGGCATTGCGGAAATCTGTGAGATCCAGGCCGAGAAGATCCAATTCACCCATGGCAAATTTTCCTTTTTCCCGGACCTCATTTTGATGGATGGGGGAAAAGGCCAGGTCAATATGGCTTTGGAAGTGATGCGGGAATTGAACCTGGAGATTCCCGTAGCCGGACTGGTCAAGGATGACCGGCACCGGACCAGGGGCATCATCTACAATAACCTGGAAATCAGTCTGGCCGGCTACGGCAATGTGCTGCATTTGATCACCCGGATCCAGGATGAGGTCCACCGCTTCGCCATCACCTACCACCGTTCCCTGCGCAACCGCACGCAAATCAATTCCCGGCTGGATGCCGTCCCCGGCATCGGTCCCAAACGGCGAAAAAATCTCCTGATGAAATTCGGCAGCATCGATAACATTCTGAATGCCGGATTGGAAGAGCTGATGGCTACCCCGGCCATGGATAAAACAGCGGCGCAAAACCTCCTGGCGTTTTTCAGGGCGGAGGCCGCGTCTTCAGGAACATCGGAGGATGATCTGACCGCCGGCGGCAGCAGGGGAGACGCCCCGGATAGCGGTGTTATCAATGAGGCTTGATGGAAAGAAGTGTTAGTGCATGGAAGCGGGCAGAAGCAAACAGAAATGAGCTGAAACGAGCTGAAATGCCGG
>CAZOTM010000180.1:0-4795 GCA_964582675.1 uncultured Clostridiaceae bacterium | reverse complement strand
TGCTTCTGATGGCTTTTTATTTTCCCCTCAGCAATTCTTTCCTAAATAATTATATTGATGGAAGAGCTGCAAGGCTTTTTGAATCAAACTGCCGGGATCCAGAAGCTTGCCGATGCAGCCGAAGTTATACATTAACTGGTGTATTAAATCACAATATTTAGGGAAATCTTACATGTCTATTTGTTCAAGCCACAGGCCCATTCCATAGATTTCACAGCATCAAATCAATATCCGGCTAAAAAAAACTACGCTAAACCTTTTATGATTTAACGTAGTCTTATATCACTGACTTAGATTATTTTTACATTCTCTAATCCATTAAGTCTTTGTGCATGTTGAATATGAATTTGTAGCCTAAATCCGTGGGATGGAGGGGTACCGGAACAGTAGTTGGATCCATGATGAATTCAACCAAATTACTTAAATCCCCTACTGCCAATTTTTTTGGGTTCCTATATCCCTGAAATGCCGAGTAGACATCGACTACCTTATAGTCAAAATCATCTGCATAATCTTCAATGGCAACATTCAATGCCTGGATGAAAGGATCGATGGCATCATGGAGGATGGGAATATTCACAAACGGATTGTAAACTGTATTGACATAGATATCAGCATCCGGATTCAGCTCTATTATTCTCCCTATGATCTCCAGCCAGTTATAGTTAAACCCACCAACAGCGGATGGGAATTGGCCGGCTAAATCAATCAACAATTGATTGAAATGACTATACTCTGGATCGTAGGGATTAGCCTGCCAACCTTTCAGATCCATCATCAACTGATTGAAATTTACAAAGGGCTCAACTGGGATCGAATAATTGTCTACAATTAATTGACCAAACCCACTCAGGAACAGACCCAACAAATCGTTGCCGCCAATGCTGATGGTTATGACATCAGCAGCTGCAACTGCGCCCTGTACTTGATAGGAATTATATAGTGCTGTCGATAGCATGCTGCTGGTGACTCCGTCGGCTGAGAGGTTGAAGTATTGACCAGTACCGTTTATCCTGGTCAGGTGTTCATTGAGCATGTCGGTGTAACCGTACTGATCAGTTGCACCAGTACCATATGCGATAGAATCTCCAAGAGCTGTGTAGACAATCCCTTGTTTTAGAGGATTGGCTTTCGGTGCAGCAAAGGCCGGTGATGCAGTGCTCATTATTAGTATCAGCAGAATGGATAAAAGAACTTTGAATTATTTCATACCAACACTCCTCTCTATTTTCAGAAATTAGTTTTAATTGCGAGAATCATTCGCAACTTTTCCGTTATTGTTATTATACTACTCCATTTGCCATTTCAACATCTATTTATAAAGATTATTATGAATCTTTAATGAATTAACGATTAATTATAATCAATCCATTAATCAACAATAAAATCAGAGCTTTTTCATTATTGGACTGATTCTTTTATAATCGGAAATGTATAACCCCTTGTTTGCCCGTTATTTTTGAATAACAGCAGGCGGAAAGTATTCTGTTGAAATTTTTAAACGATCAAAGTCCACTGTGTCTCCCCCAGATACTTTAAAGCAACGGCCACAAAGATCATTGCAATCCGTTATTGCTTTTTTTTGTGTAAAGAGACCAACGAGAAGTCATGGTCTGCCTTTGGGATTGGACTTAGCAGTCATTTACTTCTTTATGGCTACAACATACCTCTGAATTCCGGAAGTCCATCCAGGGGAACATCAGTGGTTTGGGATGGACTGTTGGAATATCAATGAAGTTAAGGATTGTTATCAGCATGCTCCCCCATATCCTTCTCCCTGTTCATTGGTTTGGCGGGCATTGCCCGGATGGATTAGGAACTTGGGAGAAACTGCACCAAGGCCGAGGAAACGTCCTCTCCGCCATCATGGACCATTGATTCATAACCAAATGTGCGGCGGCAGGGTAACAGTCCCGCTTAAAACCAGCTCAAACGCCATACTCCCTGTTTAATCCCCTTCAGCCAAAAACCAGTCCCCCTGAAAAAATTCAAGGGGACTGGTTTTTTGGGGCTGTTCCCAGGAGCTTCGTGTCTGCCTGGGTATGATTTTGTTTGAAATTCGTCGTCTGATTTCATTTCATGGGATCACTTGGGTTATTTTCCCATCCAGTGCCGCCTGGCACGTTTTTGGACGTCCAGGATGGTCAGCACCCAGATCATCAGACCGCCGGAGATCCGCCAAATGAAGGCCATATCCGGAGGGGTCAGCCGGTGCGTTATAAAGGCAAAAGCAAACATCCACATGAGCATGGTCAGGCCCCGAACCGGTAATCCCAGGTAGACGTAGCCGGAGCCGGGCACCAGGATGGATGAGAGGATCGTCAGATAGTATTTTAGTTTATCCTTATTCATTGGATCCACTCCAACCACATTTCAGCTTCCGCATCAATAGCCCTTCGGCCTTGGCCAGACGGATACGCCCTCATGGAGGAAGCTATGGGGATCCAGGTACTTGGACCGGTGATAAACGAACCAAAGGGAGGCCAGGAGATAAAACGCAAAGCCGGACATGATGTTGATGAAGTAGCCAAAATACATTCCAAACAAGGTCACCAGGGTCAAAGCCACCACAATGATGGCCGGCAGGGGATGCCAGGGTGCGGTATAGCCCCGTTCAATGGAACCCAAGGGGTACATCTGGCGGAATTTGACCATCATGTAGGCGGTGAACAGGTAGACCATCAACGCCGAGAAAATCGAGAAGGTGATGACCTGATCCAAAAGACCGGTGAAGCCGAAGGCGATGGAGATGGGCAGGAGAAACAGGATGGCCCGATACGGTGTATGGTATGTGGGATGAAGCACGGCGAAAAAATTCGGCAAAAGCGTATCATGGGCCATGGAGAACCAGGCCCGGCTGGCATCGGCGATGCAGCCGTTGGCGCTGGCCAAACAGGACAGCATGGTGCCGATGAATAAGATGTAGCCGACGATGGGATTTTTCAGCGCCAGGGCCGCCTCATACAAGGGATAAGTGGAGCCCGCCAAAGCGTTCGCTTCCACTAAACTGGAAGCCACGAACCAGGTGATGGTGGCGCCGACCATCAAGGTGACCAACCCGACGATGGCACCGATGGGGAGGGATCTGCCCTTGGAACGGCATTCCTCCGCCGCCAGAGCTGTACCCTCGATCCCCAGGTAAAACCAGCAGCCGAACTGGAGGGCACCCAAAATGCCCATCCAGCCGAAGGGCAGGCCATTGGCCAATTCCCCCAATCGGATGAAGCTGTCCGTCGGGGAATAAAACCTGGTGCTGACCAACAGAATGATGATGGTTATAAACGCAACACCAGTCAGGATGATGTTGAGATTCAAGGTGGCATGGACCCCTTTGTAGTTCAAATAGGTCAAAGCCAGAAGACTCAGAATGATGTAGGGCAGGGGCTGGATCTCCGGGCTCAGGGTCTGCAGGATCTGCCCCACCACCAAAGCGTCAGCCGCCTCCAGCATGACGTATTCAAACACCAGCATCAAACCGATGTTGAACGCCGCCAAAGGACCCAGAAAGTATTTAGCCATGGCGTACTGCCCGCCCGCCTCCGGGATGACCGAGCCCATTTCCGTGTTAATCATAATCAGGGAGACATAGAGGATCCCGATGGTCCAGCAGGCGATCAATGCCCCTAAGGACCCGCCCTTGCCAATACCGAAGTTCCAGCCCATGAACTGGCCCACCAGAACGATCCCTACCCCCAGCGCCCAAACGTGCATCGGCCCAAGGACTTTGGACAAATGGGAGGGCTGGCTGCTTTCCGTGTTATTTAAGGTTTCATTGGTTTTTTCCACGATAGTACCTTCTTTCCTTCATTTACTGCTGATCCTCGGTTTTTCCCCGTCCCTTTTCCACTTTAATGACATCTTTTACGATGAGAAACACGATATAAACACACAGCCCCCAGGCTGCCCAATTCATCAATTTCCAAAAACTCATAGCTTGCCGCCTCCTGTTGCACTGTCTTTATCCCTGTAACGCTCCGCCATGATATCCTTCAGTTCCTTGTCGGATTTTTTGAGGATAAACATGAGATAGATGACCAACCCAGCCACGGCAATGGCCAACGTGGGGATATCCACTACATAGCCGACAACCCCCACGGTCTTGCCCTTCAGCAGCATGGCTGTCAGAAGCGTGGCAAAGCAGATGATCATAATAAACAGGGAATCGAATATTTCCTGAAGCAGTCCGGATTTTTTATTGGTTTCATTTTCCAATTGAATCATCCCCTCCCATTGAGCCCGAATTGATCTCCTCGGTGTACAGCTTGATTTTGTTTTTCTTCAAATGCACCAGCACTGCAATGCATGATGCGCTGGCAAAGGACCCGGCAACAATTCCGATCCCGGCGATCAGGATGCCCGTCCCCCGGTCCGGAACGATTCCCATGACTTGTCCTATTACATAGATCAGGACCGCCCACAGGGCGACCAGGATAAACACCACCGTGGCAATATCCCCTTGGTATAGCCGCTTGATTTTACTTTCCATCTTTCATCACTCCCCCCTTTATAAATTCGATAGTTTTCATCTCCAGAATATTGGTCTTTTTCTCCTCCGTGATTGGAACCTTGCTCACGAAATCGCCGGCAGTAATTTAACCAAAGGTCAAACATTGCCGGCTCACCGCTCCATATCACAGGGTGGTTTTTGCCCTGTTAAATCCCATGAGTTTTTATAAAATGCCTGGATTTTCTTCCAATCTCATCTCCGTCTTTTTCTTATATCCTGAATAGTATTTTTTATTATATTCCGATTCCGAGGAATTTCAAGATTTATCTTTCGAGGGTCTGCCCGAAG
>CAZOTM010000179.1:4666-4822 GCA_964582675.1 uncultured Clostridiaceae bacterium | reverse complement strand
CTTTCCGTCGATGGTCTGGACCTTTTCCACCGTCGACTGTTCGGTGGGTTCGATGGTCATCATCTGCCATTCGTTGTCCATCGTTTTCGAGTACATTTTCCCATCGATCTGGTAGCTCTCGGTGTTTGTCCCCATGGTCTCGGTGATTATTTTATA
>CAZOTM010000179.1:0-4656 GCA_964582675.1 uncultured Clostridiaceae bacterium | reverse complement strand
CATGACCATCGTCACAGCCAAATCGGTTCCCATGGAGTCGGATTCGCTCACCATGGTCATGCGGTAGCTGGTCAAATCGTTCATCAGCTGCGTCGATTTTTTAAAGGCTCTGGATGATTCGCTTTCAAACAGGCTCACCTCTGGGGTTGTAGCTGCAGGCTTTGTTGCCGGCTGAGTTTGTGCCGGCGTGGCTGCCGGAGTTGTCACTGCCGGTGCAGTTGCTGGTGTAGTGGTTGATGTTGTAGCGCTTGAGCAGGCAGTGACAGTCATCATGACAACAAGGGCTGTCATCAGGGTTTTAATGTTTGGTTTCATAAGACTTCCTCCCCGGTTTTTTGATTCATTGAATACGAAATCTGGCGGTTTGCGTTCAAGGGAGCTGACTGCATCAATCAGCCGGCCTATGCTAACATTATCAATCCGTTAGATTAAAGAACTGTGACGAAATTAAGACAAACCCTTTGGTTTCCCGTAATATAACAAATTTTTAACATTCCCGTACCCTCCGAACCTTGCGATTTACCCCCTATGGTCCTGCCCGAAAGATGGTCAACTTACCGACCTGGGACCTGGCGGGCTGCCTTATCCCCATTGAAACAGCCAGGGAGCCCTCCGTTGAAGAAGTGCTCCCTGGCCGTTCAATGTATTTTTATTTGATGATTTTTATCCCCGGTGCGTTATTTGCCCAGATAGGCCTGTTTGACCCGCTCATCGCTCAACAGCTCTGCCCCGGTGCCGCTGATGGTCACATTCCCGGTTTCCAGGACATAGGCTTCATCGGCGATTTTAAGGGCGGCATTGGCATTTTGTTCGATCAGAAGGATGGTGACTCCGATGGAGTTGATCTCCTTGATGACCTTGAACATATCCCGGACCACCAAAGGGGCCAGACCAAGGGATGGTTCATCCATCATGAGGAGGTCCGGTTTGGCCATTAAGCCGCGGCCGATGGCCAGCATCTGCTGCTCGCCGCCGGACAAGGTTCCGGCTTCCTGCCACAGCCTTTCTTTTAGACGAGGGAATAGATCATAGACTTTTTGCAGATCCGCGGCGATGGCCGCCGTATCCGTCCGGATAAAGGAGCCCATTTTCAGATTTTCAAGGACTGTTAAATTGGGGAAAACTCGCCTGCCTTCCGGCACCAATGAGATTCCGTGCTTAACCACCTGCTGAACCCGTAAATGGGTGATATCATCCCCGTTGTGGGTGATCTTGCCCTCTTTCGGTTTGACCAGCCCGGTGATTGCTTTCAGGGTAGTGCTTTTGCCGGCCCCATTGGCGCCGATGAGGGTCACGATTTTTTTATCAGGTACTTCAAAGGAGATCCCCCGCAAAGCCTGAATGCCTCCGTATGAAACCACTAGATTTTCTACTTTAAGCATCTTCTTCATCCACCCCCAAATAAGCGGTGATTACTCTCTCATTGTTGCGTACTTCCTGAGGAGTGCCTTCGGCAATGGTTACCCCATAGTCGAATACATAGATCTTGTCGGAAATATTCATGACGACCTGCATGTGGTGCTCGATCATGAAGATGGTCAATTTGAATTCATCCCGGATCAACCGGATAAATTCCGTCAGGTCATCGGTTTCCTTGGGGTTCATGCCGGCCGCCGGTTCATCCAAGAGGAGGACCTCCGGCTCGGTAGCCAGGGCTCTGGCAATTTCCAGCCGCCGCTGCTTTCCGTAAGGCAGCGATCCGGCTTTTGCCCCCCGTTCCTCCCAAAGCCCGACCCGCTCCAGCAGACTCCTGGTTTTATCTTTAAACAGGTTGTCTTCCTTAACATAGTTGGGCATTCTCAAGGTTGCCGAGAACAGATCGCTTTTGATCCTCAGGTGATTGGCAATGAGGACGTTTTCATAGACCGTCAGGTCCTTGAATAACCGGATGTTTTGAAACGTCCTGGCAATCCCCAGTTTGGTGATGTTGTCCGGCCGCATGCCGGTGATGTCCTGTCCCTTATAGATGACCTTGCCCTCGGTGGGCCGATAGACGCCGGTGATCATATTGAACGCTGTGGTTTTGCCCGCTCCGTTTGGTCCGATCAGAGCCACGATTTTACCTTTTTCCAGTACCAGATTGAAATCCTTGACGGCGGTAAGGCCTCCGAACTTCATGGTCATGCTCTGTGTTTCAAGAACTATTTCTGCCATCGTTCTACGCCTCCTCCGGATTTTTCTTTTTCTTGGTAAAGACTGCGACTATGTTGTCCCAGGTGATCTCATTGGTGCCCATGATCCCCTTGCGGAAGAACAATACCATAAGGATCAAGAGGATCGAAAAGACGACCATTCGCATGCCTTCCCGGGCAGGGATGTGCAGGGGGCCGATGTTGATGGCCAGCCGATCCATGAAGCGCAATTGCTCCATCCCGAAAGTAACGATGAAGGAAGCCAGAATCGAACCGGTCAATGAGCCCATGCCGCCAATGACGACGATGAGCAGGATTGTATAAGTAAATACAAAGGTGAACTGGGCCGGGGTGATGGAGCCGATGACAGCGGCCAACAGCCCGCCGGCAATGGCGGCAAAGAAGGCGCCGATGGTAAAGGACATGGTCTTATGCCTGCCCAGCCCGATCCCCATGGATTCCGCCGCGATCTCGTCTTCCCGGATGGCTTTGACCGCCCGGCCATAGCTGGAATTCAGGAACTTCGCAAGGAGCACAAAGGTCAGGATGCAAAAGATCATCGGCCAGAAGTTATTGGGCCGGGGTGATGCTGAGAATCCCCTGAGGGGCTTGATGCCGGAAATGCCCAGGGCGCCGTTGGTCAGGCTTTTCAGGTTGAAAAACACGATGCTGATGATTTCCCCGAAGCCCAGGGAGGCCACCGCCAGATAATCCCCCTTCAACCGCAATACGGGCAGGCCGATCAAAAATCCGGCTATGGCGCCGACCAACCCGCCGATGAGCAGGGCAATGGGGTAAGGTATGGAAATGTTTTTCAGGGGCGCCACGATTGGCACGATGGTCCAAATGGCTTCTTTCTGTTGTGCGCTTAAAGTCAAAAGCGCCGTGGTATAGGCTCCGATGGCCATGAAGCCGGCGTGCCCCAGGGAGAAGAGTCCCGTAAAGCCGTTGATCAGATTCAGGCTCATCGCCGCAATGGCGTAAATCAAGCTCAGGGAGATCAGTCTTACCACGTAGGATGGTAAAAATTCGGGAGTAAAGTTGGAGATGATGATCAAGGCAATGGCTAAAAGGATGTTTAAAATCAATTTTACGTTTTTATTCATGGCTACACCTTCTCCGCTGTCTTGGCGCCGGCAATTCCATTGGGCTTGACCAGCAGGATGATGATCAGGAGGACAAAGGCAAAGGCGTCCTTATAACCGGAAATATTGATACCGGTCAAATAAACGGAGGCGACAATGAAAATCTCTCCCAGCCCCAGGATAAAACCGCCGATGACCGCACCTTTGATGCTGCCGATGCCGCCGATAACCGCAGCAATAAAGCATTTTAAGCCGGGCATTACCCCCATAAAGGGAATGATGGAAGGATATTTGAGCCCCCACATGACGCCGCCGACTGCCGCCAGGGCAGAGCCAACCGCAAAGGTGAAGGAGATTACGCTGTTGACGTTAACGCCCATGAGGGAAGCGGTTTCCTGGTCACGGCCCAAAGCTCTCATGGCCATCCCCATTTTGGTATGGTCGATGAGATACACCAAAATCGCCAGAAAGATGAAGGTGACCACCGGGATGACAAAGGTCAGCCGTTGCGTATTCACCGGTCCGATGGATATGGTTTTTGTCAGTAAGGGCAGCTGGGGAACGATTTTGGGGATCCCTGTAAATAAAACTGTTGCCAGATTCTCCAACAGGAAAGAGGCGCCGATGGCCGAAATCAGAATGGTTATCTTTGGAGCTTCCCGAATGGGCCGGTAGGCGATTTTTTCCACGCCCATGCCCAACAGGGCGGTCAGGATGATGGTAATGATGATCACCAGATACCAGGGCAGCTTAAAGACGGCTGTCCCAAAAAAGTAAAAATACGCCGCCATCATAAAGATATCTCCATGGGCGAAGTTGATCAATTTCAGAACCCCATAGACCAATGTGTATCCGATGGCTAATAGCGCAAACAGACTCCCCAGGGCGATGCCGTTGGCAAGATTTTGTAAAAACCAGGTTGAAAGGTTCAAATTAGTGTCACCACCTTTACGAAAATGGCTCCTTCCTGCAAAATAATCCCTTCTGCAGGAAGGATGCCTTTTTAGTTTTCTTAAGTTTTATTTATTCCGGCTTAACAACATCGACAAATTTAAATTTGCCATTATCAACGGTTTTGATGATGGCTTCTTTAATGGCATTGCGATCTGCGTCAAAGTTGACAACACCGGCTGCACCCTGGAAATCCTTGGTCTCCAGCAATGCTTTATGGATGTCGGCAGATGCGGCAGAACCGGCTTTTTCGATTGCCTGATAAACGATGAGGTAGGCATCGTAAGCCAGGGCTGCAACGGCAGGAGTCTCAGTTTCGTTCGGGAACATCTTCTTGTATTCAGCCAGGAATTTGACGGTTTCATCATTCAACGGCTTGTCGCCATCAAAGAAGGTTGAGAAGGTGGAGCCATTGACGGCTTCTCCGCCGGTGGTCAGGAATTCAGGATACTCATAGGTATCTCCGCCCAGGAAAACCTGAGTAACGC
>CAZOTM010000178.1:0-4833 GCA_964582675.1 uncultured Clostridiaceae bacterium | reverse complement strand
ACCGGATCGTCTATGACATAACATCGAAACCGCCTTCAACCATTGAGTGGGAATAAAATAAAATGCAAAATGCGAGAAAGTTTTTTAGGATTTTTAAAGGTTCATTTAAATGGCTTAGGGGAATGATGAAATATCATTTTCCGAGAAAATAATATTCCTAAAGATTTGACATGTGACTCAGCAAATGTCAGAGCCCCTGGATTTCCAGGGGTTTTTTCTATTTGGGTAATTCCTGGTTTTCAATGGTTCAGGCTGTTGACCTCCCAAGTTGTTCACCAGCTTTTTTCAAAATGGGTCTTTGATCATTAAGACCATTAAATTGTCCTGGAAGCAGGTAACCGGCAGCTCCCTTAAATAAGGCAAGCTGCCCTTAAGAATGGATCATGAGGAGATTTAATCGCAAAGCCCGGGGTCCATCATTGCGCTTGTTCAATGGCAGACCAAACAGTCATAACACATTCTGATTGTGAGTACTGATAGAAATGCTAGAATATTAGTAGAAGCAACCAAGACAAGGAATAGACGCAGAACGGGGCAAGACCATCTTCATATCAGGGAGTTGATTCCATGGGACATATTGTAAGTAAGGATGCCTATAAGAATTTAGAAGATCGGATCAATTGGTTTACTCAAGGGGCTCCGCCCTCAGAAAATCTGACCAGAATTTTACACGTTCTGTATACAGAACCGGAAGCGAAATTGGTCGCATTACTGCCGGTTCGTCCATTTACTGCAAAACGAGCGGCGAAAATCTGGAAAATCAGTGAAGCGAAAGCCGAAACTTATTTGGAGCACCTTTGCCAAAAAGCGTTACTGGTGGATTCGGAATATCAAGGAGTGCGCCAATTTGTAATGCCGCCTCCAATGGCAGGATTTATTGAATTTGCCCTGATGCGCACTCGAGGCGATATTGACCAGAAATACTTAAGTGAACTGTATTATCAATATATGAATGTAGAAGAAGATTTTGTCAAAGATCTGTTTTTTGGAACCGAAACGCGGCTGGGCCGGGTTTTTGTACAGGAACCAGTTTTGACGAACCGCAACATGCTTTATATTTTAGATTATGAAAGAGCCAGCCATATTATTGCCGAGGCCCCTTATATTGGGGTCGGAACTTGTTATTGCCGGCACAAAATGCTGCATGCAGGGCATCCCTGTGAAATAAATGCCCCGCTGGATGTCTGTCTCTCCTTCGGCGATGTTGCCCGCTCCCTTGCCAAAAACGGGCAGTATGCCAGATTAATCGATAAGAATGAAGCCATGGAGGTATTGGCACGGTCCTATGATGCTAAACTGGTACAAATCGGTGAGAATGTCCGTGAAGACCCGGCGTTTATATGCAATTGCTGCGGATGCTGCTGCGAAGCTTTGCAGGCAGCCAGGAAATTCAGCCCAATGCAGCCAGTGGCCACAACCAATTACATTCCCAGGATTTCCAACGAATGTGTCGGATGCGGGCAATGTAAAAAGGTGTGTCCGGTGTTGGCAATTTCTATGGAAAACCAGGAAACGGGTAAGACGGCGCAAGTCGACAAGGAGGTATGCCTTGGCTGCGGCATTTGTGTACGCAGCTGTCCGAAAAAAGCCATTGAATTAGTGCGGCGAGAGGTCCGGGTGATTACGCCGGTAAACAGTACCCACCGATTTGTGCTGCAGGCAATCGAAAAAGGAACACTCCAGAATTTGATATTTGATAACCAGGCTTTTGCCAATCACCGTGCGATGGCGGCTGTATTGGGAGTGATCCTTAAATTACCCCCATTGAAGCAGGCGATGGCCAGCAAACAGTTTAAGTCGATTTACCTGGATAAATTATTGGCGAAAAAGAAATAGCACAACTTTTATTCGAAAAGCAAAACTCAGGAGAGAAATACGGGATCATATTCCCAAGGAAAAGAAGATATTGGATAAAAATTAGCTTTTTGCTAATATTCTGTGTCCTGTGACTTTACGGACTGGATTGAGGGTATGGTATAAATATACTCTGTAGAAGGTCCACTGAAACCGGATGTGTTTTTATGGAATCATCGAGAAAAAGAACAAAATGAGGAGGTGAGACAGAGTTGAATGTTATTTTTGCACAGATCGCTGATTATCTGAATGCCAACATGGACAGCTATCTCGCAGCGGTCAGGGATCACATCTGGATCAGCCTCTTGGCGCTTCTGATTGCTGTTTGCATCGGCATCCCCTTCGGCTATGCCTCGGTCCGATTCGGTAAATACGAAAAACTGATCCTTTCGGGTTTTCAGGTGCTGCGGATCATTCCCAGTCTGGCGGTTCTGATTCTTCTCATTCCCTTGATGGGGACGGGGATCCCACCGGCCATTACCGCCCTCACGCTTCTGGCAATACCGCCGATCCTGATGAACACAGCTGCCGGCCTCCACCAGGTGCCGTCCTTCATGCTTGAGACTTCCTCCGCCATGGGGATGACCTCGCGGCAGGTGTTGTGGAAGGTTCGCTTCCCTCTGGCACTGCCGATGATCCTCACCGGGATCAAGACGGCTGCCATCGAGATCATTGCCAGCGCCACCATCGCCTCGAAGATCGGAGCCGGCGGTCTGGGCGACATCATTTTCACAGGTCTGGGGCTCAACCGTACAGACCTGCTGATACTGGGCGGCGTCTCGGTGGCGCTGATTTCCGTTGCTTCCGCTTTGATCCTGGATCTGACCGACCGGATCCTCTTAAACTACAATTATTTGTAAAGGAAGGTAAACAATGAAAAAAATATTGTCGCACCAGGTCATCTCCGGGATGGCTGCACTGCTGATCCTGAGTCTATTTTCAGCCTGTTCCGCCCAGACACCCACGACGAGCACTTCGGGCAATCCAACTGGAACCACTGCAGTGACCACGGCGGGGAATGGGAGCGCCGCCAAGCCGACGATCCGCGTGGGGACAAAGGACTTCACGGAAAGTCTCATCGTCGGTGAATTATATGCCCTGGCTCTGGAAGATGCAGGGTTCAAGGTAGAGCGGGTGCCCAACATTGCCGGTTCCATCATCCATACGGCGCTGGTCAACAATGAGATTGATCTTTATCCCGAATATACGGGGACAGGTTTACTGTCCATCTTAAAACTGCCCCTCATCACGGACCCAATCGAAGTCTATAAGGCAGTGAAGGAAGGCTACAAGCAGTTTAATATCACCTGGCTTGATTATTCCCAGGCGAATGACGGACAGGGACTCGTGATCCGGACTGAAACTGCGCAGCGGCTCGGGATCAAAACCATATCCGATCTGCAAAAACAGGCATCATCAATCCGGTTCGCCTCCCAGGGTGAGTTTGATTTAAGGGAAGACGGCATCCCAGCCCTGGAAAAGACCTATGGGGAATTCAACTGGAAATCCTCCAAGCTGTATGATAATGCGCTGAAATATCAGGTCCTGAAAAATAATGAGGCTGATGTTGCCCCCGCCTATACGACGGAAGGCCAGCTGGTCAATACGCAGGACTACACGCTCCTGGAGGATGACAAGAAAGTATGGCCGCCTTACAACCTGGCACCGGTCGTCCGGAACGCCATCCTGGAAAAGAGTCCGGAACTGGCTGGGGTCCTGAATAAAATCAGTGCTGCCCTCACCACCCAAAATATCACCGAGCTCAACGCCAAAGTGGATGTTGAGAAACAGGAATCCGATCAAGTCGCAGAGGAATTTTTCAAAACCTTAAAATAGGCGTAAGGAGGACACATGGCTCAGCCGGCAATTGAATTCGTTGAAGTTAGCAAGAAGTTTGATGCCACGGGCTTGAACGCAGTGGACCATGTGAGCCTCACCATTGAGGAGGGAGAATTCATCACCATATTAGGCTCCTCCGGCTGCGGCAAGACGACGCTGTTAAAACTCATCAACCGCTTGTATGAACCAACTGAAGGGTCAATCCGTCTGTTCGGGACGGATATTTCCAGCATGGATGTTGTAAAGCTGCGGCGGAGCATCGGTTACGTCATCCAGCAGGTGGGCCTGTTTCCCCATATGACCATCTATGAAAATATTGCCACTGTCCCGCATCTATTAAAATGGAGCGAAGACAAAATCAGAATTCGGGTGGATGAGCTCCTCCGTCTGGTGGGGTTGGAGGCGGCAGAATATAAAAAACGCTATCCTTCCCAATTGTCGGGGGGCCAGCAGCAGCGGATTGGTCTTCTCCGCGCTCTTGCCGTGGATCCCCGGCTCATGCTGCTGGACGAACCCTTCGGGGCCCTCGATGCCATCACCCGGCTGAGCCTCCAGGATGAACTGACCAGGATCCACGGGGGGCTCAAAAAAACCTTCGTCTTTGTCACTCACGACATCAACGAGGCCTTCAAGCTGGGAAACCGGGTCATTGTCATGAACCGGGGAAAGATCCTTCAGTTTGACACACCGCGTCAAATTGTCAGGGATCCAGCGGACGACTTTGTCGCTTCTCTGATTGCTTCTGCCCGGGAACAGGAAGAGTTCTGGAAGGAGCTGGTATGATCAAATACGCCATAAATTCCCGGGATAAGCTGGGACTTGCCCTGTGGGAACATTTGGAAATGCTGGTGATCACCCTGGTCATTGCCCTTTTAATTGCCGCACTTCTAACCATGGCAGCCATATTTTCCAGGACATTGGCCAACACGCTGATATACCTTTTTTCGGTGATTTACTCCATACCAAGCCTTGCCCTCTTTGCAATCATGATCCCTTTGACGGGACTTGGGAAAACTACCGCCATCACAGTCCTGGTAGTCTACAGCCAGTATATCCTTCTGCGTAATTTCATCGCCGGGTTAAACGGAGTGGATCCGGCGGTGGTGGAAGCGGCTGCCGGTATGGGTATGACCAGGCTGC
>CAZOTM010000177.1:0-4850 GCA_964582675.1 uncultured Clostridiaceae bacterium | reverse complement strand
AGCCGGTAAAAGACCCTTATAGGGTCTGTGCAAACCGCCGGCTAAGCCGGCGGTAGTGATTTTTACAGCCTGGATCAGCCTGGACCTGCCTGGATCTGCCTGGATCTGAAGGGATCTGCCGGGATCTGTCGGTTGTCCCTGTCTTTGGAAGCCAGCCGGCAGACAGAGGTGGGGGAGGATCAAGATGGGGATCAAGCCGGGAATCAACCGGGAATTCACCGGGGATTCTTCAGGATAAACCCGGCAACTGATTCATCCCCGGTGACAATCTGATATAATAAAATAGCTGGAGGGGCGTCATGATCAAAGAAATTATAATAGTAGAAGGAAAAGATGATGTGGCAGCGGTTAAAAAAGCCCTGGAGGCCGAGGTGATCTCGACCCATGGGTTTGGGATATCCAAAGAAACCTTTGAGCGCATCATAAAAGCCGGCCACGAAAAAGGCATAATCGTCCTGACCGACCCGGACTATGCGGGGGAGCTGATCCGCAAGCGGATCACGGAGGTCTTTCCCGCAGCCAAGCAGGCTTATATCCTCCGCCAGGACGGAGAAAGAAAGGGCGATATCGGGGTTGAAAATGCATCGCCGGAGGTCATCCGCCAGGCTATTTTCAGCGCACACGGAACGTTAACGGACCGCCGGGAAGAATTTACCGTCAGGGATCTGATGGACAACCGCCTGATCGGATCAGCTGACTCGAAAACCAGGCGGATCAAGCTGGGCAAGCTCTTGAACATCGGCTATGCCAATGGGACCCAGCTGTTGCAGCGCCTGAACAATTACGGAATAGAAAGAGAGGAATTCAGCCAAGCAATGAATGCGCTGGATAAAACCAATGAATGATTTAAAGACCAGAGAACTGGTCAGGGAATGGGGATTTCGATTCACGAAATCCCTGGGCCAGAACTTTTTAACGGATAAACAAGTAGTGGCAGACATCATCGCCGGCTCGGGCATCACCGGAGAAGACCATGTCCTGGAAATCGGACCGGGGTCGGGAGCTTTGACCAGGGAACTTCTTAAGACGGCCAAGCATGTAACCGCAGTGGAAATCGATAAAGACCTTATCCCCATGCTCCTGACTGAGTTCAAGGCGGCGGATAATTTCACCCTCATCAACGAAGACATCCTGGATGTGGACTTGAAGGCCATTGGTGAGGGCAAGCCCTTGAAGGTAGTGGCCAATCTGCCCTACTATGTCACGACGCCGATCCTGCTCAAGCTCCTGGCTGAGGATTTTAATTTCGAAGCGATCACCGTCATGATCCAGAAGGAGGTCGCGGACAGGATCTGTGCCGGCCCCGGGGGCAAGGACTACGGGTCCCTGTCGCTTCTGGTCCAGTACCATACGGAGCCATTAAGGCTCCGGGTGGTGAAACCGGAATCCTTCGTCCCGAAACCGAAAGTCGACTCCATCGTCATCAAGCTGACCAAACGACAGACCAAACCAGTGACACCTCTGGATGAAGCCCTGTTTTTCAAGCTGATCCGGCAGTCTTTTGCCATGCGGCGGAAAACCCTGCATAACACCTTGAAGCCCCTGGGATTTCCCCCGGAGATCATGGCCAGGGCATTCTTGAACGCCGGCATCGACCCGGTCCGGCGCGGCGAGACCCTGTCCATGGAAGAGTTTGCCAGGCTCAGTGATGAGCTGTCGGGAGGAACCAATGAAAAAAACCTTTAAAGCTGTGATCATTTTCAGCCTGATGGCGGTGATCCTGTCTGGCTGCAGTTCGATCCTTAAACTGACTTATAAAAATGAGGACTTTGAATGGGTGAACAAGGATAATATTGCCAAGATCATCATCCAAAGCACCCGAGACAAGGGCTTTCGCTTTGTGGTGACCGATGCGGGAACCATCCGGGAACTTTATGATTCCCTGTCCTCGGCCATGCCGGTGGAGGGGAAAAATCCCCTGGAGCCTGACTATATCTTTGAGTTTAATACCTATAAGAGCGAGATCATCAAGTACTACTATACCGCCGGCGTCACCACCGAAGAGACCCTGGGCAACCTCTACAATGACTCCAAGGCCTATATCGTCATGAACCGGATCGACAACAATATCATCAAAAATCTCTTTGCCCTGAGAAAACCCATGGATTTTAAGGTGGGTTATTACGGAGCCCTCCAAGAATCAGTCAAGGCGATTCGGGCGGACTATCCGGAGGGGACCATCGGGGTCATGCTGGGGGATGACAAGGAAATGCTAAAGTACCAGCTGTCCTTTGAGATCGCTGATTTTTCAACCCAATTGGAAAAGCTCAATGCCCGGATCGTCACCAAGACCACGGATGCTGATATCATCGCCGTGCCGGTGACCCGGGGATATAAGACCAATCTTTATAAAGCCGTGGTTGAAGTCAAGAACAATCTGATGAAGAAGAACAAAAACTACTACATCATTTCCCATTACACGGATGAGAAGTGGACACCGGTGATTTCAGGCACCAGACCGGATGGCTTTTAAAGGCCGGGGAGATTGACAATGGCCATAAAATGCAATAGCTGCGCCTTAAAACCAAACTGCCGGAAAGATAAGCCATGCGAATTGGTCAAACCCAAATACGGGAAAATAACCCACGTGGTGGGGATCATCTCCGGCAAGGGCGGCGTCGGAAAATCATCGGTTACCGGGATACTGGCCGTCATGCTCCGTAAGCTGGGGAAATCGGTGGGGGTTTTGGACGGGGATATCACCGGCCCCTCCATGCCCAGATTCTTCGGGATGGAGGCGCAACGATCCGGCGGGCAGGCAACGGACCGACCCGATGAGATCAAGCTGATCCCCCTGGTATCAGCTTTGGGCATCAAGCTCCAGTCCATGAATCTGATGATCGATGAGGAGGAGCCGGTGATGTGGCGGGGGCCGATTCTGTCCAATGTCCTGACCCAGCTGTTTACGGACACCGACTGGGGCGACCTTGATTACCTCTTGATCGATATGCCCCCCGGGACAGGGGATGTGGCCATTACCATCATGGATAAATTCCCCCTGGATTATTTGGTCATCGTTTCCACTCCGCAAAACCTGGTCACTATGATCGTCAATAAGATCGTCAATATGGCTGGCAAGCAGGGGATCCCCATCAAAGGCGCAGTTCAGAATATGAGCTATTTTGTTTGCGATGAATGCGGAAAACATCACCAGATCTTTACGGGGAATTCAGCCGAAGCGGTGAGCGAAGGGATGGGCCTCCGCCATATCTGCGAACTGCCCCTGGATCCGGCCTTTACCCAATACCTGGAAATGGGACAGGCGGAACGCTATGCGGCCATAAATCAAGCCTACGACGTCCTTAAGGACGCCTGGGCCGACGATGAACCGGAAATTTATGCCAGAAACAAGGCAAATAAACACAAGGCCATACCAATGATCGGTATGGGATAAGGATCGTATGGATAAAGCTGCACTGACCAAATATGCCCGGCTCATCGTCAAGGTGGGGGTCAACCTGAAACCGGGGGAGGGGGCCATCGTGGCCTTCAATTCGGAAGCCCTGCCCCTGGTCCGGGAACTATCTGCGGTATTGTATGAAGAAGGCGCCAGGGATGTCATATTGAGGATGACCGATGATGCGGTCACCCTGGCCAAGTACAATTTCGGCCATGAGGAAATTTTCGATTACTACCCGGATTTTGATGTGGATTTTATCGACAGGGCTTATTCGGCAAATTACCATCGGATCGCCATCTCCTCACCAAACCCGGAACTCCTCAAGGGGGTTGACAAGGAGCGGCAGACCAGGAGCCAGAAAGCCATGCTCAAAGCCACCGAGCGCCTTGATCATCATATGGACTCAGGCCGCCTGAAGTGGGTGGTGGCCGCATATCCTTCCACGGAATGGGCACGCCAGGTTTTTCCTGACCTTACGGCCGGGGCAGCAGTGGATAAGCTTTGGGAAAAGATCGCCGAGAGCGTAAGACTCAATACGGCGGATCCAGTCAAAGCCTGGGAAGACCATGACCGGGAACTGAAATTCCGTGAAACCTGGCTGGATGAGCAAAACTTCAAGCGGATTCGCTTTGAAGGCCCGGGGACGGACATTTCAGTCCATCTGGCGGAACACCACAAGTGGATCGGCGGTTCCTCCCAAACCCCCGATGGGGTCAAGTACATGGCCAATATGCCTACGGAGGAGATCTTTACAGCCCCCCATGCACAGAGAGTCAACGGTTATTTGCGGGCGACCAAACCCTTGTCGGTGATGGGAAATATGGTGGAGGATTTCAGTTTTATCTTCAAGGACGGCCGCGTGGTTGAATTCACTGCGAGGAAAAACGGAGAGGTCCTGGAGAGCCTGATGAAGTTGGACGAAGGAGCCTGCCGGCTGGGGGAGGGCGCCCTGGTGCCGGATTCATCCCCGGTGTCCACCGCCGGGATCCTGTTTAAGAATACCCTGTTTGACGAAAACGCTTCCTGTCACTTCGCCCTGGGCAACTCCTACGCCGAAACCATTGTCGGCGGCAGCGGGATGACCGAGGCAGAGCGGACCGCCCTGGGCGGAAATAAATCCATGATTCATATCGATTTTATGGTGGGTGGACCGGATGTTCATGTTACCGGGTATACCTTCGATGGTTCGGAGATCCCGGTTATGAGAAACGGTGAATGGGTGGTTTAAAGCACCGGGCAGAGCGATCATCCGCTATGCAATAAAACCATTTCGTGAAACCACCCATGGAGGATACCATGGAGATCATGGGGGATACCAGGGGAAACAAATCGTCTCCATAGCATCCAATGACAAAACCGCCTGACCGGGCAATAAGAGCCTGGTCAGGCGGTTTTATTCAGCTGGCACGGTTAATCCGGTCTAACCAATTTCGTTATAGATCTCCCGGGA